>NZ_JAJMOZ010000029.1:0-15492 GCF_020991525.1 Flavobacterium sp. EDS | reverse complement strand
CTTGATACTTTTATAACTTTTAAGTCAGCATTGCAACTTTCTGCTTGAAAATCTTTAGTAGTCACTGATGTGCCACCACAATCTGTAGTTACCGAATACTGAACTTTAACGACACCTACTCCAGAAAAATTTAAAGTATTTGCTACTAAATTACCAGGTCCACTTAAAACTGTCAATGTACCACCTGTAGGTGATGGTTCCAATACTACTGAAGATCCTACACAATAATTAGAATTAGGTCCTCCTCCTGTTGAAGCGGGTTGTATAACTGGCATAGATTCTACTCCACAAATCTGCACAGCAGCTGTAGCAAAATTATAAGCAGCTTCTGTAGTGCTGGCATTAGTACCATCACCCATACTTCCTCTAATTCTGTGCCCCGTATAACCAAACTTTAGATCACATTTCCTCACAATCATAGAAGTGTGTCCACCAGTTTCAACCGCTAAAATATTGTCTGTGATAGAAATTCCATTAGGCATAACTGGATTAGCTGGATCTGCTACTACCCCTAATAAAGAATTATTATTATCTCCAAAAGCATAAAGGTTTTTGGCATTATTGATAATATTGACACTTGCATATTGTCTATCATGTTCTTGTGAACTAAACCATTTGATGTTATTCATAACTGGACCTCCAGCCGAGGTATAACGTGGCTGTACCCAACTTAATCTGTCTGTTGTTGTCCAATCTCCTAATTGTCTTGATGAGTTCTTTCCTAATGCATACAAATTTTCATCAGTTGACAAAATATAATATGACCTACTAGTAGTACTTCCAGTAGATCCAATCATTTTAGGTACTACCCCTGAAGGTAAGGTCATTTGAGTTGCTCTATTTTGGATTGGAATGATTGCTGAATTATTTCCTAACAACACATTTTCACCCCAAACATATACTGTACCATCAGACTTTAACGCCATTAATCCATTGACATTCCCTCTGCAAGCAACTACATTATCTAAAAACGGATTTCCAGTAGCATCAGTAGCAACTCTATACCAAGTTAAGGCATCACCAACACCACCATTACCTCTTACATTAGCATTTTGAGAAATCACCCAAACATCTCCACTACAAGTTGTAATGACAAGTGTTTGATAAGTAGCAAACATCATTTTAACATCTCCTGGATTCACTCCTGTTGGCAATCCGTTTGCATTTCCTTGAATTTCTATTTTCTGAAATATTGTACTTGATGTAATAGATGCATCCAAAACAATTCCTTCTTTAGACCATGCATATAATCCATCGGTTGCCAAAATAATCCCCTGAACATTATTTGCCGAATTACTTCCCAATCCAGCTTTTAAAGGAATTGCTGTTCCCAATCCAGGAAAATTTGTAACATTAATTGTTAATGGTGCCAATACATTGGTAACTCCGTCGTTTCCTACATTCTCACCCCAAGTCTGTAAAGAACCATCTGAGGTTCTAACAATTGTGGTATGAAAAGAAGATATAAAATTATCATATTCTATTGTCGCCGCATTGTTATCCGAATCAACTCCAAAATTTGACAAATCTGTATTTGAACACCCTACAAGTGGTGAAGAACATTGCGAATTTGCCGTATGGATAAACATGAACAACATGAAAAATACACATATTGAATATTTAGTTGCTGAGTAGTATTTTATCATAACTAACACTATTAATTTATTAATTGACGAAGATTATAGGTTTGAACCTGGCTATTGAAGTCGTAGAAATCAAACATTAGATATGTTTCCTTAGATATCACCCCAGATACTTTGTACTTGAACAATTGAATTCCATCCTTAATCTCAATTGTTTCATTTAATGCTTTAGCCATTAATGACGTTCCTATTCCTGTTATTGATAAAGCTGGTGCAGTTAAATTTGTAATCGAATTATCTTTTGTTGAAATTGTTACTGGGATACTAATTACAAAATCTTCATAATTTCGTCCTCTTTCCAATTTTTCTGCAAATTTGATTTTCGAAAAATCGAAAGATAATTTCACAGCACTCACCTTAATAATCATTTTGTCCTTAAACAGAGGATGGTTGCATTCTTCATTATTTTTTTTAATTTCAATGAATTCTATTTCATATTCACCCGGTTCTTGAAATACATAATCATTAATCTGACTTCCTGTTAAAGCCATAGCAATTCTCTCTTTCGAATTTATGATTGTCCATCTAACTGAAGAATCGAAATTTCCAAAATCGATCTTCTCTCCAAATGAAATTATCTTATAGAATTCCTTATTCGTATTCCTATTAAAATAATTATCATTATTCCTCTTGTTTTGTCCTCCAACCTGAAAACTTATCATAAGTAAGTTGAAAAGCATAAAGTACTTCATCATAGTTTGCATAATTTAAGCTTTACATTTTGAATTAATAATTTTGATCATTTTACTGCATTTTTTTTCAATACCATAGTTGTTTGCAACTAGGATACAAAGCTTATAATTTGCAGTTTATGAAAACATTGGAACTCTTTATCAATTACGTAAGAAAGAAATTATTTACAACATAAAAAAAATCAACATATTGAAAATCAATTAATTACAAAAGAAATAAAAAAAAATTCTCCTCTACTAATTGAGACATTAGATTACTTTTAACACAGTAAAAAGCTATTTTTTACTATAATAAATACATGAAGTTTGTTGAAAAATGACTTGTAATTCCAAAAAAACATGTTTAACAGGAATTTAGATTATTTCTTACAAACCTAAAATGGTACACATAAAATTTAAAAGGCAACTAGACGATATTGATAAGAATTCAACAAAAGAGATCATCATGTTATAAAATAAAAAACTCGTTAAATAGCATAATACTATTTTAACGAGTTTAACACGCTAAGCTTCTCTATCTCAATCTTGACTGGCACAATATTAAATCTCCAATTCCTGTGTATCATTAAAAAATTTAAGTTTCGATTAAATACATCTCAACTTATAAATCATTCGCGCCTTCTATTGAATTAAAACTTTTATTGATTTTTTTTATAAAATCATAGACCATTAGAAATTTTAGACCTAATAATTTTTGATCTAGCAATTTTAGATAATGCTATTAATTTTTCCCAATTGGCTAAACTAAGAGACATTTCATAACCATTATGACTAATGTTCAACCAAATTCCACAATGGTCATCTAAACTAATAAAAACTTCTTGTTCTCCTAGATCATCCTGATCAGAAAACAATTTTACTTTTTGAACTACTGTTATTCCTTTCATGTGAAAAGTTTTTTATTAATCTTCATTACAACTTTCTATTAGTTCATCTATTTATATTAATAGTCCAGAATCACTTCCATTAAACCATTTCTACTTTTCATTGATACTACATTTTGAGCTTTAAAATATTTAGAATTCTATTTTAACGAAGAAAATAAATCTCACTTCATTTTACAAAACTTACTATTTTATTATTGCGTAATTTAAAAAACAGCGAACCCTTAATCCTTAATTTATCTAGTAAAAATGTAGTTCTAATTCAAAAAATAAAAAAAATCCATTAAAAAAATTCCTAAACACATAAGAACGCACTAATTCCTTGTTATTTTAACACGAATTATACGTTAAAAAGTAAGGTATTCTTAAAATTTCATGCAAATATTGTTTATATTGCGCAATACGTAAAAAAATAAAGTATTTTAAAAGCTTTCATTAGATAACTTTGTGAAGTATTTTCCGTAAATAATTTAAGTAAAATCAAAAACTTTTAATTAAACTTTTCCTCCTCAAAATAGACTAAAAAAAAGCATTCAAAAATCAAACTCAGAGATGAAAATATTTGTAATACCGATGCCCACCAATTTAAACAAAGACAATATTCCATAAAAAATTCTAGTATTTGACACCCATATAATATCAAAAACTAGTTTAATCTATCCCCTACCTTATGCGCCTAAAAATAGTATTCTACTTTTTAATTACTAACTTATTACATTTTCAATGCTACGCACAAGACTCTGAATATGATAAAATTTATTCTGAATCTGCCCAAGTATTGGTGAGTACAAATCCAAAAAAAGCACTCACCAACACAAATTTATTATATAGAATTTCTAAAAATAATTCTCAGCGTATCAAAGCATGCATGCTCAGAGCTACAGTTCTTCGACAATATGACATTAACAATGAAGCCATACGTTCACTAATGAAAGCAGATAGCTTAGCAACTATTGACAAAAATTATGCAATGTTATCACGTATCAACGGTTTCTTATCTACGCTCCATCGCGAAATTGGCATTCCTAGTTTAGGTAAAACATTTTTAGAAAAAGCACTTAATTCTAGTAAAAAAATAAAAGACAAAGATGAAATGTACCGTTTTCAAGGAAACTTATGTCAAGAGTTAGCCTATTATGAAATAGATGATCACAATTATAGTAAAGCCAATGCATATCTTAGAAAGGGAAACAAATTATTTGATAAAATAAGTTCCAACATAGATAAACCTTTTCATTTGGCTGTCAACAATGAAGTCATAGCCAAAAACTATCTTTTAATGCATCAAGTAGATTCAGCTCTAGTTTTATATAATAAAGCCCAAAACCTACTCAGCGAGTCGCAATCCCCAGATAGCCCTCTAAAAGGGTTCATATATAATGGTTTAGGGAATGTCTACACTGCATATAAAGACTACTCAAAAGCAAAGGAAAACTATATCAAAGCTGAAAAAATAGCAGAAACCTCTAAATTTTATACCTTACAACATGAAGTATACAATTCACTTTTGGAATACTATAAACAAACTAAAAACAACCAAAAATATGTCTTTTACAGTGAAAAGTACAACGAATTTACCGACAAGGAAGAAGGTAACCGCAAGCTCATTGCGGATAATTTAATTTCTACACTACACGCCAAAGAAAAAAACAGCAACTCAAAATATAAAAAAATCAATTTGATTATTATTACTATTTGTATCCTAGCAGTTCTAGTTACATTAGGGATTTATGCCTATAAACGAAAACAGGATTACGGAAAGTTCAAAGATTATATTTCAAAAAAAGATATACCACATCAGATCGCATTAGTAGATACTCAAATTGCCTTTGATCCCAAAAAAGACACAACCAAAGAATACATGTCTCAAGAAACTGAGGAAAGTATTTTAAAAAAAATAAAAGAATTAGAAGAACAAGAATATTATCTTGGAAAAGAGACATCATTAAATGTAATGGCGGCAGAATTGGGTATCAATCACCGCTATTTATCCCATGTAATCAACAAACACAAAGAAAAAGATTTCGCTAATTACATCAATGAACTAAGAATTAATTATATTGTAGACCGCCTACAAGATGACCCCAATTTCCTTAAATACAAAATTAGCTATCTAGGTGAAAAATGCGGTTTTTCGTCTCATAGCCGTTTTACCATTATTTTTAAAAAAGTCACAGGCCTGTCTCCTCTAGCTTTCATTACCTATCTTAAAGAAGAATCTAAAACAAAATCAAATCAATTGTAAAATCAATTATAGTTCACGAAAATTATATTAATTCACTCAAGACTTTACAAAAGCATCCTTTTATTGTTTTTAAATAATGCAATAACTTAGTTATTTGAAAAAATTAGAAGGTGAAAAGCATAGTTTAGCAAAAGAATATATGATCTAAATACCAAAAGAAATTACAACAAAATTGCAACCCGAAATTGAAACTGATTTGCACTGGACAAGTAATACGAAATGAAACAGAACGATATAACCCAAAGTGATATTAGAAAACATTTTCCTTTTCCAATTAAAATTCATAATTGAGCATCAATCACTAGCTAAACGTGTTCTTAGAAAAGATGTTAGTACAGTTTGGAAAAATTCTTCATTTCACTTAAAAAATGATAAGGTTTGTTTGTTGATCTTTTGCGATATTTTGTTCAGATTCGTATCTACTTTGTACCTCGAAATCTGAAAATCCTAGTAAATACTGAGTTATTAATTTCATGCAACGCAAATTTGCATACGGAATAGAAAGTAAATCGGTAAATGATGAGGAGTTTGAGCTTCAATTTGTATCGTATAAAAAGTTACCCTTAACCTTGAAAAAGATAGATTCAGATCAAAAATATCATGTCTTTGTAAATGTAAATCAGAAAAGAATACAGGTAGAAAAAATATTTGTACGCATTGAAGGAGGTTCTTTTTGGTTACCAAATATAAAGTATGCCGAAGTTACCGGAATTGAGACTTCCTCAAATAAAACAATTACTGAGAGAATGTTATTAAAATGAGATAGCTATATTTGGATACGTTAAAGGTTGCCCAATCGCTCATATATACACAACGAGAGTACGGAAAATCTTTCCGTGCTGGTTCCTATATTAATAAAAACTGGATTTTCTTTTTTTTAATTTGTTAAGATATACTTTGCGGGCACAGATTACAAATCCGCATGGTCGGGTATAGAAAAACAAAAAAAGACAGTATAATGGCTGAAATTGGACAGTAAAAACTAAAAAAGTATTTCAAAAAAATGTTACTAATTTATTATAACTGCATGAAAAAAATATTACTAATATTATTTGCCTTACTGCCTTTAATTAGTTTCTCCCAAAATAGCGAAGCTCTGAGAAAACAAGCCATGCAGTTTTACAATGAAGGAAAACTTAATGAATCTCTTAAAACATTTGATAAAATAAAAGATAAGGAACTTTTACAAAATACCAATATTGGTGTTTGGAAAGAGCATATTACTTCGATTCTCAATCATAAATTTTCGGAGAAATATAGTATATCGGATAAAGATACCTTGAACATTAAAGTTAGAGTACAAACGGTAAATATTGTATCTGAAGGTGTTTTTAATAGAAAGACAAATACTTATGTGATTGCACCTATTTACGATTGGATTTTAGCTTTGTGCGATGATAAATTTAATTTTTATGTGGTCATTAAAAATAATCAGCAAGCACTTCTTGATAAAACTGGAAAAATTGTAATACCATTTAAAAATCAGAAAATTACAACCAGCGAAGATTATTTTACTTATCACAACGGTTTGCAGGGGACGTTAGAATATTTTATCGTAACCGATTTGGACAAAAATTCAAAAACTCAGGAAACCATTGGCATTTATGATTTAAACTGTAAACTGATTTTTGAGTGTTCTTCGGCTATACTGTATAGAAATAACCTGCTATTGGCTAAAAAAGATGGTAAATGGAAATTTATCAATTTAAAAAACAATGAAGTTTTAGTTGATTCTATTGATTCTTATGAAGAAATGTATCCGAATTATGCTGAAGAAAAGGAATCACAATATTTTATTTTACACATTGGCAATCACCTTTCTATTTACCGTCCGCAAACGAACCAATTGATCAAGGATGTTTTTGATTCTTATACAAAAGAAAGTCAGGATGAGAATATTTTGTCAGAGATTATTTTTTGTAAAGAAAATTTTATCGAACCCAAAGAAGTTCCTTTAAAAAATAAAAATAAATATTTAATTGTAAAAAAAGACAACAAAGCGGGGGTTTATAACTTTAGCAAATTTGAGTATTATACAGAACCTGTTTATGATTCGATTTCGAATATGGGAAATACATTTTTAAAAGGTAAGGACTCGAATCTTTTCTTTCCAGATCCTGTTGTAGAACAAAAAGAATTTTCGAAATACTATATTTTCATTACTAAAAATAAAAATAAGTTTGGCGCCAGACTATTGGATGGGAAAAAGCTATTGGATTATGATTATGATGAAATTAAAAGTTTTAGTAGTAACAGTTATTACAAAGATGTACTGTTTTATAGGATAAAAAACAAATGGGGATTTACCATTTTGAATAATAAAAAAATAGAACAACCAAAGTATGATTTTGTATGTACTGATAATGCTAAAGCTCGGGATTTACTTATAGCAACTTATCACAACAAAAAAAAGACCCTTTATAAATTAAATGGTGAATTATACCGCGATTCAAAGGACAATAACCCAAAAGAATATGTATCAAGCCAAAATCCGTTTGATGGACAGAATGATAGTTACACAGATCGACAATTATTTAAACAAAATAATAAATATGGTATTGCGGATGTTGATGGTAATGAAATTCTAAAGTCTCAATACTCGTATATAGTTCGTGCTAATAAAAATATTTTTTTAGCTGGAAATGATATAAAAGATTCTAAATCGCTTGAAGGTTTGTTGGATATTAATGGAAAAGAAGTTTTACCCATAAAATATGAAAGTATTACTATTTATCCGAGTCCAAACTATAGCGAAAAAAGAGAAGAATCCCTTGTTTTTCAAGTAAAAAATAAAGATAATAATTATGGTCTGTATAATAGCAAAGGACAAAGCATTTATCCTTTTATAATTCAGGATATATTAGAAAGATTGATTATCCGAAATGATTCCATAAAAACATACCATTATATTATTTCTGAAAAAGTAAATCATCAAAACATTACCTATTTTGATAATGGGAGACAAATTTATAATTACAAAATATCCTTGTTGAAAATACAGGGAGACACACTTACCAAGGTATTGGATAATTGCAATAATATCCGAACTGATATCCACAATATTATTCTTGGTTATCAGGATAAATTAGGTCGATACGGATTATACAATCTTCAAAACGGAAAGGATTCGGGAGCAATATTAGCACGTTATACTCATCCACAGCATGATCAAAAATTTATTTTGGCAAACACTGCCGATGAAAAACAGGTGTTTTTTGATACAGATTTTAATATGCATCAAATTCCATATCCAATAGTTTCATATAAAAATAAATTTTTCATCTATAAAGATAAAGATCTCTACGGAGCTATTAACGATAAATTGGAAATTGCCAAGTTCAAGTATCCAGTAGTAGATTATTATTATCAAAATGATAAAGAAAGAAATCAAGTTTCTGAAAGTCAAAAGATAATTTTTAGTTTATTTAAGTTTAAGACCGATGCCAAAAGCGATAAATATGGTATAGTCAACTTTGACGGAAAAGTTTTAATGCCAGCAGACAACAAATATGATGAAATCATTTTTCCATTTGAAAATCATAATAGTGTTTGGTGCAACAAAGAAAAAAGAGATGTTATTTTAGAATATGTCAACAAAATATTCATTTGCAAAACCAAAGACAAAGTAGATATTCTAGGCCCAGGAAACAAAAAAATAGTTTCGTTTGTAGTGCCTGCCAATTGGAAATTTGATTTTAGTGATATAACCGTCAATCATCATTTGATACTTAGGGACGGTAACACCATTAAGCTACTGAATTTAAAAACCCAAAAAATAGATTTAGAAACTATAGCAACAAAATTTAGTGAAGACATTGATGGAGGTTATTCAGATAGGCAATATGACGATAAAAATCATAGTGTGAAAATGATTAAATATAGTAAATATGGTCATTTGATTTTTGAAGATTCAAAAACAATGGAGAATTATGATCGTAATTACGATCCTTTTTTACGCACTACGCTTTTTATAGTCAAAAGGAATAATAAATATGGGGTAATTGATGCAAACGAAAGTATAGTAATACCCTTTGTAAATGATAGCTTATATACGCCGGACAATATCAATTTCATTGCTAAAAGAGGTACTAAATATGGAGTGCTTACCAATAAAAATCAGACGCTTCATGAATTTGTTTACGATGCTATTAAAGATATTGATTTTAACAAAAGATCTATGGAACAACGAAAAGTATTGGTCGTTACAAAAAATAAGAAAAAAGGAATCTTAGATTTTCTGAGCGGTCGCGTAATAATTCTAATAGAACAAGATGATTTAAGTTTTTCAGAAACAGAAGAGATCCAAGGCCGGAAGAATAAAACCCGCACAATATATGGAAGATATGGAGAAAAACAATTTTCAATTGAATGCGATACATTGTATAGAGAAAAAAATCTTCCTTATTGGTGCTATACCTTTATAAAAGATGGAAAAAAGGGACGAATTGATTATTATGGAAACCTAATTGATAATGACCGTAATCCGTATGAAATTACTCCTGAAAATCAGGAAAATGATAAAACAAAATCGGAAAAGAATAAAGACTATGATGATTATAAAATCCTTGAAGGGACAAATTTCGCTATCGTTTCCAAAGAACAAAAACAAGGAGTGGTAAATTTATCGAATTTCATAATTATTTCACTTATTTATGATGATATCAGATATATAGAGAAGGGATATTTTGAATGTAAACAAGGTAAAAAAACAGTATTGGTGACACCACAAAATAAAGTGTTTTACGAAATAAAGAATAGCGACAATAATTAAAATTATGAAAACAACTCTATTCTGTACCGTTAAACCCGATCGCTCGGGTATGCGCAACGATAGCGCGGAAATTCTTTCCGTGCCCGTTCCTAGATTAATAAAAACTAGATTTTCTTTTTTTAAATCTGTTAAGATATACTTTGCGGGCACGGATTACAAATCCGCGCGATCGGGTTCAATTTAATGTATTTTTATTTCTTATTATTTTATAATTACGTTTTCAATTTGGCTTTTGTTATAATCAAAAATATAGTCAGCGGGCATTGGTACCGCAGAATTTACTTCTGAATTGATTTTAATAATTTCACCAACTCTAACATAAATATTCTTTTTCCAATTTCGAATATAAAATTTAGCATTAATAAGGGTTTGATAATCCTGTTCAACCCGTTTATTTGCTGTAAATTTATAGGTATGACGAAATTGACCCGTTTGTTTCTCTACTAAAATTGGAACATTTCCTTTCAAATAAATAGTTATAGTTGCAGAATCAAGATCATTAAAAATTTCTTTCTTAATGTTTTTATCCAGAATTTGTTTTTCAATTTTGTTTATGATCTTTTTATCAGTTTTGCTTTGTGCATACAACGTGCTGCTTAGAAAGGCTAAAAAGAGAAGAATAATCTTTGTTTTCATGTATTTAAAATTTTGAATCTCGCGACTTATAATTAATTTTATTCCCGACCGCTCGGATATGCACAACGATAGCGCGGAAATACTTTCCGTACCCGTTCCTATATTAATAAAAACTAGATTTTCTTTTTTTTAATCTGTTAAGATATACTTTGTGGGCACGGATTACAAATCCGCGCTATTGGGCTTATGATAAATTTTACCATTCCATTTTACTTTGAAGTATATGTTATACCAAATATATATATATTTGCATCTGAAATGAAACATTTAAACAGCATATTACGTCTTCCATTTTTCAGTACTTATTATTACAATAAAGTTGCCAGGGAGAAGTATGTTTATTTTTTACAGATGTAATTTAAATATTAGTATAAAAACATAATCGAAGCCCGGGCATTAAATTGCCTGGGCTTTTTTATTTTAAACAAAATGAATTTTATAGAAAAATTAAAACAAAATGTAGAGATTATCCTTCCGGAAAATGGTTTGGATGAGAAATTAAAGGAAGCCTCTAAAGAGAATCGTAAACTTGTGATCAAGTTAGGTTTTGATCCGACTGCGCCAGATCTCCATCTAGGTCATGCAGTAGTACTTAAGAAACTAAAAAAATTTCAGAATTTAGGACATGAAATTATAATTCTGGTAGGCAGTTTTACAGCAAGAATTGGTGATCCTACTGGAAAGAATAAAAGTAGAAAACCTCTAAATTCAGATGAAGTAAAGCATAACGCAGAGACGTATATAAAACAGCTGTCGAAAATAATTGACGTTAACAAAGCTAAGATTGTTTACAATTCAGACTGGCTTGATCAATTATCTTTTCCAGAAATTTTACAGATTTTATCAAAAGTTACCGTAGCACAATTGATGCATCGTAACGATTTTAATAAACGTTTCTCGGAAAATTCACCAATTGCAATGCATGAACTAATGTATCCAATACTGCAAGGATTTGATTCGGTAAAAATCAAATGTGATATTGAAATGGGAGGAACTGATCAGTTGTTTAATTGTACAATGGGAAGACAGTTGCAGGAATCTTATAATATAAGTCCGCAAATTATCATGTGTATGCCCCTTCTAAAAGGAATTGATGGTAAAGAAAAGATGAGTAAGTCCTTGAATAATACAATTGGACTAATAGATTCTCCAAATGAAATGTTCGGTAAAACGATGTCAATACCTGATAAATTAATACCTGAATATATTGATTTGGTGACAGAATTCTCTGTGCAGGAAAAAAGTAATCTGCTGAAATTACTTGATGACGGCGAAAATCCAATGAATATTAAAAAATCTATTGCAAAGAATATCATTGCGCAGTATCATGATGATGATGAAGCAAAAAAAGCAGAGGATTTTTTCACGAATCAATTTCAAAATAAAAATTTTGACTCTAAAAGTTTTATTAGTGTTGCTATTTCGGGAATTTCACTGGATGAAAGCAGTCTCTTTCTTGTAGATTTATGTCACAAACTTAAAAATGATATTACCCGTTCAGCAATAAAAAGATTAATTGAAAGCGGGGCTGTTCATATTAATAATGCTAAAAATATAGAACCTTACAGTATGATTTGCTTAGAAAGAGGTACAAAAATTAAGATTGGTAAAAGAAATTTTTATGAATTGAATTAATTTATAAAAGCATAAAATTTTTGATTTGCATTGCGTCCAATCCAATCTTTGCGAGCACGGATTACAAATCCGCGCGATCGGGCTAATAATATGAATGATGTTATAAAAAAAAGATGCTTGTGTTCAAATTTCTCATGCCAACGTAAAGCCCATAAATGTTAATCATGAAAATTTTAAAGATGCTTCGGCATCTTTTTTTATGCTCAATAAAAATTAAAAACAGGTATTTATACTGTGTAAATTTATTTATTAAAGAAGTATTTTGCCTTTTATACAATTACGGAAAACCGTAAAGTAAAACAAAGAAGGTTTTGTATGTTTGGTATTGAACATTGATCAGGCTGGAACTATAAAGCTTTTAAAATTGGTAGTTGAAATCATTTTATGGAGGGAATAAGTAAGTTGGACATAATCTTAATTACGAAATCGTGAATAAATTAAAAAAATATGGCAAAAAAGAAGTTTTACGTTGTTTGGGAGGGTAGAAAAATTGGAATATTCGAAACGTGGGATGAATGTAAGGAAAGTATCCATGGTTTTAATGGTGCCAAATATAAATCTTTTCAATCTTTAGAATTAGCAAAGCAAGCATATTCAGAAGAATATGATAACTATAAAGGCAAGACATTTTTTGAATCCGAGTTATCTGAAGAAGAATTAAAATTGATCGGTGCGCCTATTTTAAAAAGTATCTCTGTAGACGCGGCCTGTAGTGGTAATCCAGGTTTAATGGAATATCAAGGAGTTGAAACTGAAACTAAAAGGGTAATTTTCAAACAAGGTCCTTTTAAAGACGCATCAAATAATATGGGTGAATTTTTAGCTTTAGTACACGCATTGGCACATATGAAAAAAAACAATGATACACGTTCAATTTATTCTGATAGCAAAATAGCAATATCTTGGATTAGAGATAAAACTTCCAGAAGTAATATTCAAGAAACAGAAAATAATAAAGAAGTTTTTGAACTTATGGAACGTGCAGAAAAATGGCTAATCTCAAATGAATTTACCAACAAAATATTAAAATGGGAAACAAAAGCTTGGGGTGAAATTCCAGCTGATTTTGGTAGAAAATAACTAAAATCTACCGCTCGGATATGCGCAACGATAGTGCGGAAATCCTTTTTGTGCCCGTTCCTAGATTAATAAAAACTAGATTTTCTTTTTTAAAATCTGTTAAGATATACTTTGCGGGCACGGATTACAAATCCATGCGATCGGAAATAACATTTCAAATAACGTAATGAATTACGATAGTATTAAATGAAAGTAAAAAATAGTTAAAAAGTAAAAAACAACAAAATCAATCCAATCCTAAAATGTCATACAAGCAGGAAATAAAAGAATCATCGAGAGAATTAATTTGGAATTATACAATTGATAGCTTAACAAAAAATAGAAATCAAACACCTATACTTAATAATGATTACATTATCAAACTTTGGGATTATGTGTTTAATGAAATCTTAATTCCTTTTAAACTAGTTGATAATGTAAATAATGATTGCCTAAGCAATTGGTTAAGTTACTCAGAGCAGATTAACAATATCAATAAAAGACCTGAAGAACTTAGAATAGCCTATTTATGTGGTCCTGAACCAGAAAATGATTTAAATCACATGTTAGAATTAGGAATCAGAATTGAAAATATTTACGCATTTGAAAGCGACAAAGAATTATTTGAGAAAGCTTTAAGATCTATAAAAAATAATTTTCCAACCTTAAAAATTTATAATGGGAAAATAGATAGTTTCATTAAATCATCTTTCGTCAAATTTGATATTATATATCTAGATTTTACAACACCACTCTTTAGCCGCTTGTCAAAGATTTATCAAAGCATAATTACTCTATTTGAAAATAGAGCTTTAGGAGACTTGAGTTGTTTGATTGTGAACACTACTTTTCCAGATAAAACAGATGAAAATATAGATTTTTTGACAAATTATTTTTTTGCGCAACCATGTTTTGAATATTCAATTTTTGATTCGTCAGAAGAAGATAATAAAGGTAGATTTGTGGAAAGTATATTTGCTTATGGCATATACACAAAAAATGAATTTAGACCTTACATTGAAAAAAATTTTAAAGAGGCATATTCGGCTTTTCAAACTAATTTCGTAATAAATTATACAAATCATATTTTACCAATTTCTAATGTAATAAAGAATCCTGTTTCTGTAAAAAGGATTTTTAAAAATGACAAAAATATTTTTAAAAATAAAATTGAAGTATTTGAAAACTCTGAGGATGTTGAGATTGAACCATCGCAATTTCCTTTATATTATTTTTTTAAAGGATTAAAAGAAGACAAGAGTGATTTAAGCAAAGATTGGGTAAAATTCATAACTAAAAATGACTACAACAAATTTAATTTAGATGACACTGTAAAATATTTATATGTTCTCTTAGAATCGATTTATGGCGTTAGTTATCAAGAATTATTATCTGAATCTTTAAAAAAATCAATTCCTGAAATTATGGCAAGCGTACCAGATAGTAAATATAGTGAGCATAGTGTCTTTTGCGATGTTCCAATGATACATCTTTGGTTAGAGTTGGCAATTAATCAGTTGGGATATCCATATCATCATAATACAAAAAATCATAAAAGATACTCATATAAAGCAAAAGAAAGAGAGATGTGTTTAGATATTTTTACTTTTGATCAATGCCGTTCGCTCTATGATTGGCTTCCTATGATTGAATACTATGGAGATGATTTAAAAAATACTGAACGGCAAATGATGAGCAGAATTTGTATGGATGCTATTGGAAAACATAGTTTACATATTTTGCAGAGGCAATATTACGGATCAGCCTTGATTGGTATAGGAGAGAAAGAATGGTCTGAAAATCATTATTTTGATAATAGAATGGAAATAAAGTAACCCGCTCTCCAAAGAGTACTTGTAAAAACCTTTACGAATCTCTCCTAACTTCGCACTCATAATACTTCCAAAACAAAAAAAAGAGACTCGAA
>NZ_JAJMOZ010000028.1:0-19264 GCF_020991525.1 Flavobacterium sp. EDS | reverse complement strand
AATCTTCTACAATAATGATAACATCATCTGTAGCGGTACAATTCTTTTCATCAGTAACTGTTACTTTATAACCACCAGGTAATAATCCTGTAGCTGTAGCTGTAGTTTGTTCTGGTGTTGTGTTCCAACTGTATGTATAAAGTCCAGTACCTCCAGTTACAGTAACAGTTGCTTCTCCGTTATTATGCGTACTACAATCAGTATTAATTTGAGTATCTATTATTGCAATAAGTTTATCAGGTTCTGTTATTGTAAAGTTTTTAAATGCAGTCTCATTATTATGATCTGTTACTGTAACAACATAATTATCTGGGCTAAGATTTATTGCACTAGCACTGCTTCCGCCTGACGGAGACCAGGAATAAGAATAAGGAGGTGTTCCTCCAATCGTAGTAACCGAAGCAGCACCGTTATTAGCACCAAAACATAAAGCATTATTTTCTGAATCAACTTCTAATTTCAATATATCAGGTGTACTAAAAGGAGAATGAAATATTGTTGAATAAGATGAATTACCATCATTAGTAACAAAATATAAATCATATGCTGTATTTAACGTAAGGCCAGTAATAGGATACGAGGCTGGCACATTAGCTGTAAGATTCGAATTGCCATTAGCTATAACATTGACTGCTCCATAGTCTACACCATTTTGTATTTGGATTTCAGTAGGAACAGTAGATCCAGCTGGAACGACGACATAATAACCTGTTAAATCTGTTTGAACAGTCGTGTTAAAAATTGCCGATGTATATTTTATATTGGTTACAGATCCACTTGCATTAGCAATATCTTGTATTATTTCTTCTAATTCTACAACTTTACCAGCGGCATAGTACCATGTAAATTCGTCACTCTCCCCTACATTTAAATCATTTAATCTAACAAAAAAACCATAAGAACCATCTGTAGGACCGCTCGAAATGACACTTGTACTTGGGTCTTTCATAATTATATCAGACCAAGTACCATACCTATCAATAAAAGTATTAGCGCGATTAGAATTTGAAAAAATAAAAACCCCTTCTTCACCAGAAAAAAGTTTAAGTGCTTTAGATCTTTCACTTGGAGTAACTATAGGAGTAAATAAATCACCAACTATATTCCCTCGGGTCTTTTCGGGTTTATCATTACTTCCAATATAATCATCTTTTGTACCTGACCAATATCTTAAATTATTTACAGGCAAAGTCCCAATATTTTTAATTTTCACTTTAATTATAATAAAACTTGCGTCTTTTTCTAATGTAAATGTGTTTTCAACTTCTAATAATGAACCCGAAATATTGATATTCCCTTTTGAGACTATCGTTCCATGGCCTTTTGATGCACCAGTAGATACGAACTTAGAATCATCCATTGTCTGTCCCGTTATGGCTCCATTAATCAAAGAATTACCATTTACATTCCATTCATTCGTACCGTCACCACCAATATAATATGTATTATCAAAAGGATAATTGCTAAAAGTTAATGGAGCCCATAAAGATGTTGTTGAATTAAAATAAAAAGGCTGTTGCAAGTTTCCGTTACTGTTTACAGAATTTTCACTACCTGTACCAAAACGAAGAATATTGTTGTCAAATACATTTTGCGCTGAAATAGTATTAAGTGCTATCAATAAGACGAACACAATGATATATTTTTTTTTAACAATCAACTCACTTAGGTATTTTTTTGCCATAATATTTTTTTTGTTTTGCTCTTTTAAGATTCTAATAAAAAGAAAGGACAAAACTACTCTACCAAGAATTCTTTTAATAAAATAAAGGGGGGACAAATAGGGGACAAATTAACCAATAACAGCTAAACAACTTATAAACAACACATTGCACATTGTTTTTTTGAAGTAAATTTTACGAGCGATGGAAGCCCTTTTTTGTATTTTAGCAGATTAATGATTCAGTACACATGCCCAATAATATAAAAAAAACTAAAACTCTATTTATTGTTTTAATTTTTACTTTTTTTTCTAAATCATATTCTCAAACATTATCAATTCCTGTTCATGATTCATACAGAAGCATTGAAGAAATCGTTCTTCAGGAAATAGATTTTCAAAATGATTCTATTAGATTAAAAAAGTTTTTGGCTCCCTTACAACAATCTTCAAGCAAAAAATATAATATCCTATATTATGCTTTATTAGCAAATGGCTATTCAAGCTATTTTGATAAAATAAATTCTAAAAGTGATAAGTACTTCTTGCTTTCTATTCAAAAAGCAAAAGATATAAATGATATCCCTCTCGTTGTTTGGACGGAGATGAATTATTCAAAATATCTCTATCATTACAGGAATATGGATAAACTAATTCCAACCTTGTTAAAAACTATTGAAAATGCGGAGAATATAAAACCAGAAAAAATGATTCTCCCCGGAGAAACTTTTAAAATTTTTGGTTGGATAATGACAACCATTGATGATAATGATTTAAGTTTGAAATTCTTGAAAAAATCATTAGAATATTCTAAAACCAATACACCTGAATATGCTAGTATTTTAAATGCAATTGGTACCCATTATTTAAAGACAGACAAGCTTTCTACTGCGATGCATTATTTCAATAAAACAATTGCAGTTTCTTTACAAATTGGCGACAACATTCGATATGCAAAAGCACTTGGAGATAAAGCTCTTATATATGAAAAAAGAGGAGATTATAAAACTGCTTTGCAACTTTTAGAAAAAGATATTGATTACTCAAAAAAATATAAAGACGAAAAAAATAATATGTATGCCTTAATTTTAATGGCAAAAATTCTTTTAAAAAATCAAGATACTTCTAAAGCAACTATCTTTTTACAAAAGGCAGAAAAAATTGCTTTATCTAAATCTTATTATAACAATTCTTTAAAAGATATTATCGAATTAAAACTTGATATATTAAACGGTTCATACCCCGAAAAAGAGTTGCTATTAAGGCGCGAGCTTAAAAGAATAGATGATTCATTACTTAAAACTGATGGAGAAAATGCCTTGAGAAAAGCAAATTGGTTCGTTCAGAAAACAAAGTATGAAAATGAACTCAAAGAAGCTCAAAAACAAAATAGACAAGAAATTAAGACCAAAAACATCTATGCAATAATTGTTATTCTAGCAGTTTTGTTGTCTGTATCTATCTTAATTATATTTAAAAAAAGATTAAAAAATAGTAGCTTAGAGTATGACAAAAAAATCACAAGATATAAAATCGAAAAAATATCTTTTGAAAATAAACTCAAAGCCGCAAACCAAGATCTTGACTCTAATATTGAATTCTTGCATAATAAAAACATACAGATTTCTAAATTAAAATTAGAACTCGAACAAATAAAAAAATCTCCATCTTATTATCTAGAAGAAGAGAAAGGAAAACTACAAGAATTATTGGATTCTCATTTGATGACAGATGAAAACTGGAATAATTTTAAGAGAGAATTTAAAAAAGAATACGGTCCATTTTATGAAACTTTAATGACTGATTACCCTGAATTAAAGGATTCAAATCTCAAAATTATCATACTTCAAAAATTAAGATTTAGCAACTCAGAAATAGCTTCCTTATTAGGTATTACTACAGATGCAGTTAAAAAGTCAAAACAGCGCCTCAAGAAAAAATTGGGAGAAAAACAACATCAATTATTTGAAATTATAGATATGCCATAATAAGTACCATACTAAATGATTTTATGAAAATTGCTTGTCAATAGTTTTATATAATTAGTAACAAGCTTCAATTAAATTAATTTATATTACTAAAAATAGTATCTTTATGTAGTTATCGCTCACTTTATTATGATTTCAACCTTAAACCAAATCATATGATGCTACAAAAATTAAAAGCGTTTAAATCTGTTCAATTATTAGTTACTTTACTAGCATTAATAAGTTTTCAAGAAGCCGTTTTTGCAATACAAAAAGACACAATAGCGTATAATGGTTTTGGTTATCTTACCCTTTATAAACCTACAAAAACTGTAAATAATGTTATTATTTGCATTTCGGGTGATGGAGGTTGGAATAGTGGAATCGAGGGTATTGCGCTTCATCTAAAAAATGAAAAGACATTACTTATTGGTGTTGATATTCGTCAGGTTTTTAAGAGTATGAAAAAAAACAAATCGGCATGTCTCTACCCTGCCGCCGACTTTGAGCGAATGAGTCAATTTGTACAAAAAAAATTAAAATTTCAAACTTATAATATCCCTATTCTTTTGGGATATTCTTCTGGAGCAACTTTAGTTTATGGACTTGTTGCTCAAGCACCACAAAATACCTTTCGTGCCGGAATTGCATTAGGTTTTTGTCCAGACATAAATATAGATAAACCTTTGTGCGCAGGTTCTGGAAAATTTACTTCAACAAAACTTCAAAATGGTAAAGGCTATGATTTAGGACCAGTAGAGAATCTTAAAACACCTTTTATATCCCTACAAGGTCAAAATGACCAAGTCTGTAATTATCTAAAAACGGTATCTTTCCTTAAAAATGTAACTAATGCGCAAGTTGTTTCGCTTCCAAAAGTGGGACATGGTTATGGTCAAGAAAAAAATTGGCTTCCACAACTCATTCAAGTCTATAATAATATCACTGTAGAAAAAGAGGCTTATATGCCTGATGATATAGCCAAAAAATTGAATCTACCACTACATATCACTACTCCAACTAAAGATAAAATTAGTCCATATATGGTTGTATTTATTTCTGGCGATGGTGGATGGACAGATTTTGATCAACAAATGGCAAGTGCATTCGTTTTAAAAGGAGCTCCTGTAATTGGTCTAGATGCTTTAAAATATTTTTGGCAGAAAAAAAGCCCTGAAGAAACTACCACTGATGTATTAAGACTAATTGAGACCTATAGTGAAGAATGGAAAAAAGAAAAAATAGTATTAGTTGGTTATTCATTCGGCGCAGACATTGTTCCCTTTGTATATAACCGAATTCCTGAAAAATTCAAAAAAAACATCACAGGAATAGGTTTATTATCTCCGTCTAAAGAAACAGATTTTGAGGTTCATGTATCCGAACTTTTGGATATAAACAGCACATCAGGATTTTCTGTACCCAATGAAATTAATAAAATTAATGATATTCATCCAATTTGCTTTTTTGGAAAAGATGAAGATGATCTGCCAATTAAAGAAATTTCAAAAGAAAGCGCTAAAATCATATATCTCGAAGGCGGACACCATTATATAGATGCATTTATAACTGTAGCAAAAGAAATGATGCCTTAGATTCTTCATTATTAAAACTGTCATGTCAAATTATACTTCGTAAAAGTGTTTGATTCAATTATAAATACTTTAGAAATATTGACTCGTCATAATGGTACCGACTGAATGAATCAACAATTTCTCTGGTAAAACTCTCATAACTTTAATATTATTCTTTTTTTAGCTTCTCCATTAAATAAAATGTGCGTTTATGCATTAATGAATTCAAAATTAAGTTCATACACATAACTGTAACGCATTTCTATTTACATAAAATTCGTACATTTCCTTTTTTATAACCAATCAAATATTTTAAAATGAGAAAACAATTATTTACTTTATTTGGAATTATTTTGTTTGCGCAAACCCTTTTTGCACAATCAAAAACTGTAACTGGTACAGTAACTAGTCAATCTGACGGTTTATCACTTCCTGGCGTATCTGTTTTAATTGAAGGAACAGCTAAGAGTACCGTAACCGATTTTGATGGAAAATTTAGCATTCTAGTAAATGAAAATGAAACGCTACTCTTTAGCTTTGTGGGATTTTCAACTAAAAAGGTTAAAGTTTTAGCGGGCACAAGTGTCGTAAATCTAAAAATGACAGAAGAACTCAATGCGCTATCAGAAGTTGTTGTATTAGGATCTACTGTCCGTGCAACACGTAAAGAGCTTGGAAACGCAGTTACGAGTCTAAAAGGAGAAGACTTAATAAAAGCGCAACCAGGCGGACTTTCAACAGCATTGCAGGGTAAGATTGCAGGTGCACAGGTTTCTCAGAATTCAGGAGATCCTGCAGGAGGATTCAGCATTAAACTTAGAGGAACTTCATCGATATTAGGTTCATCAGATCCGTTGTATGTTATTGACGGAGTAGTTTTGAATAATGCTACCACCAATGTTACAAACTTAAATGTAACAACAGGAAACTCTAATATGCAAATTGGTCAAAATAGATCTTCCGACATAAACCCAAACGATATACAAAGTATTGAAGTATTAAATGGTGGAGCTGCCGCGGCAATCTATGGATCAAGAGCAGCCAATGGAGTTGTTTTAATAACAACTAAAAAAGGGGTTGCTGGCGAAACTAGATATACGTTTTCAACCAGTGTAACTTCAAACCAGATTCGAAAAAAATTAGACCTGAATATGTCTGACAAGCAATTCGTAAGTACTTCTCCTGCTTTATTTCCAATTCAAGGAAATCCTGCAAGTCCAACAACTGTAAGTGTATTAGGAAGAAATCTTGAAACAAGAACTTTTGGTGTACAACGATATGACTATCAAGATGATATTTTTACTACCGGAATCGGAACGGATACCTATTTTTCTATGCAAGGTGGAGATGAAAAAACAAAATATTTTGCTTCTCTTGGCCATTTGGTAAACGAAGGAATCATAAAAAATACTGATTTTAAAAGAACAGGTGCAAAAGTAAGATTGAAACATGATTTCAATTCAAAACTATCTGCTACGGTAGGATTAAATTATGTTAATTCAAGCTCAAATGAAAAGCCTGATGGAAACGTTTTCTGGAGTCCTATTAATTCGATAAATATTACCAATAATATATATGACATCAGTCAAAGAGATGCTAACGGCAACTTATTAGCTGTAGATCCCAACAGAATTAATCCACTTTCGATTATAGAAACTTTTAAAATCAAACAAAACACAGACCGTATTATTTCAGACTTACAATTAAACTATGTGCCTTTTAAAAATTTCAATGCCGATTTAATTTTTGGTATTGACAATTATAACCAAAGAGGAAACGTATATATTCCGAGATATCCTTATATCGTTAATCCGGCCTATTACAATGATGGTTATGTTTCTGAAGCAACAAATAGAGTCGTGCAATTTAATAACGATTTGAATTTAAAATATGTTTGGAACATCAACGAAAATTGGAAAGCAACTACTTATGGAGGGTATAACATCCAGACCTATCGCGATAATTTTGTGGCTGTAGAAGGGCGTAATTTAAAACCATTTATAGAAACCATAAATGCTTTTAATACCTTAATCCCTGGCTCTCCAAGCTCTAGCCAGTCAAAATATAATTTATGGGGATATTATCTTCAGGAAACTTTTGGTTACAAAGACAAATTATATGTAACAATAGCTGGAAGACAAGATGCTTCAACTATTTTTTCAAGCGATAATAGATCACAGTTTTACCCAAAGGCAAGTTTTAGTTATGTCCTCTCAGACGAAAAATTCATGGAAAGTATTCATGATATAGTAAGTTCGGTTAGAATTAGAGGTTCATGGGGAAAATCAGGAAGTTTAACCGCTATCAAACCTTATGCTCGTTTTACCAATTATTCTACTGGAACGCTTTTAGGAAACAGTACTTTTACTATTGAAGGATTCAAACAAGGAAATTTAGATTTGAAACCAGAACAAAGTGTGACTTATGAAATTGGAGGTGATTTTGGTTTTATAAAAGATCGTTTAAATCTATCATTTAGCTACTACAATGCCGACATTGATGACTTATTATTACCCGTTCAGTTAGCCGCTTCTGAAGGAGCTACAAATACCATTAAAAACATTGGACAAATGAATAATAGAGGTTTTGAAGTGAATCTTAAATATGATATCATCAAAAAAGAAAACTTACATCTTGACGCATTTGTAAACTACAGCAGCAACAGAAATAAAGTAACGGGATTACCGCAAACACGTTTCAAACTAGATAGTAATTTAGCAGGAGCACCCGTTTTTGTTGAAATGGACAAACCAGTTGGGATTTTCTACGGAACTTATTTTGCAAGAAATCCTGATGGTAGTTTATTGCTAACTCCAGATGGATATCCTCAAACTGAAAAAGGAAATGCAAGCACAGGAGTTGCAGAAAGAGATCAAACTACTGGGCAACCAAAAGGAGCTATTTTGAATAAACAAATTGGAAATCCAAATCCAGATTACATCATTTCGTTTGGAGCTAATTTGAATTACAAAAAATTTGGCTTGTCAGTATTATTTGATGGCGTTCAGGGGGTAGATGTTTTTGATGCCGATTACAGAACCAGACAAGGTGTTGGATCAGGAACAATCGTTGCTCAGGAACTTAACGGAGAATTACCACGTGGCTATATTTGGTCCGTTTATAATATAGAAGAATTTAGAATTGTTGATGGAAGCTATCTGAAACTAAGAGAAATCTCTTTAAACTATTCTTTTGGAAAAATAAATAAGTTTTTTGATGACTTAACCATCACCGCAAGTGGAAGAAACCTAATTTCATGGGATAATTTTACCAGTTTCGATCCAGAAACAAATTCTGGAGGGCAATCATCAGTTGCGAAATACAATTTTGGAACAGTGCCAATTCCTAGTTCTTATTCATTGGCTGTGAAATTTCAATTTTAATCAAATAAAAAAATCATGAAAAAAATATTCATTCTTATAGTAGCCTTCCCATTACTTTTAACAAGTTGTAATGAAGATTATTTAGATCCAACCAAACCATCACAAGAATTAGTTTTTAAAACCAGAGGTGGTGTTATTGGTGCTGCAAACGGATTACAGTTACTTTGGACTGTTGATCGAACAAGTCCTGTTTACAATACGATTACAGGTAGTGGATTTACAACAAAAGAACTACGATTACTAAATGCAGGAAATGTTGACGAAGGCGAACTTTCGGTTGGAGGCGAAGTAGTTTCTACTAGAAATTTGGTTGTAAATAATCTATGGTCACAATGCCTAATAATTAAATCTGAATCACAAAAAGTAATTGATCATGTCGATATTTTGACTTCAGAAACGGAAAGAACAAGCGTTTTAGTTCATGCCTCCATTTATAAGGCAATGGCACTTACAACTCTTGTGCAATACTTTCAAAGTGTACCCTTAACAACCGGAAAAAATGCAACCTTTAATTCCAGAACCGAGGTATTAGATGAGGCTATTAAAATCTTAAAAACAACAGAACCTTATCTTGATAAAGCAACTGGTTTTACAGAATTGGTAAGTGGTATTAATTATAAAAATACCGTTTACGCACTTTTAGCAAGAACTTATTTAATGGCTGGAGACAATGATAATGCCATCAAATATGCTAATTTGGTAGATCTTACTTCTAAATCAGTATTTGTCTTTGATCAAATTAGCGCTAATCCAATAGCTTATATTTCGATAACAACTAATAATGTATTTCAGCCTGTTGATTTAACCCTAGGATTACCAGCAGCTTTAGCTCCTTCAAATTCTGATGGAAGACTAAATTTTTATATCAAACCAGGATCAAATCCTACAACAGCAACTGGTTTTTTCGATTCTAATACTAAATCAATACCTGTTTATCTACCTGGTGAAATGATGTTAATTGTAGCAGAAGTATATGCACGAAAAGAAAATTTACCTCAAGCCATTATTGAATTGAACAAAGTCTTAACCAAAACAGTCGCTGCTGATGCTTACGGAATTGGTGCAAATCTTGCTCCATATTCTGGAGCTGCAACCAAGGCCGCTGTTCTAACCGAAATTTACAGAAATCGTTGTATCGAAATGTATATGTCTGGTTTAAAATTGGAAGACAGTAGAAGATTTGAACGTCCTGCCGCCGGAACCGCTGGTGCCGAAAGAAACCGTAATTGGTATCCTTATCCCGATTCTGAAAGAAACAACAACACAAATACTCCTCCTAATCCTGCCATATAAGAACAGCTAAAAAATGAGGTATCAATTGATACCTCATTTTTTTATATCCAATTTACAATGAATCTTCTCCTTTTGTTTTAACAACATTAATAATCCAATTTTCAAAACTTCGCCAGGATTTTAGTTCATCTGAGATAGATGCATAATCATAAATAGGGTATTCATGGCAATACACATCAAAATTAACCAGATCAGATTTAGATGTACAAAATCCCATCCAATCACCCATTGAACAATGGCTACCAATCATAAAATAACGCTCTTTTGTTATTTCATCTTCTTCTTCAATTTCTTTTTTTATCAAAGTATTATACTTCTCCAATTGTTCTGCATTGTACAATTCAAATTTTGAAGAATGTTCTCCAATAAAAAAAGCACCAACTCCGATTTCTTGCAAAAAGTAATAGTACGAGTCGGGTAAACAATTGTTTGTTAACTCTTTTATAATCTCTATATCCTGATTTGAAACGCTTTGAATATTGAAAGTTACTTCTTCCGTTTTCTTTTTCCCAAAAGATGTCGTTTCAATTATGGCTTTATTATTCGAAATCCAGTTATTTAATTCATCAAGAGCATGTAGATATTCTGCATTCATTTTTATAGGTATTAAACGAATGATTAAATATAAGAATTACATTTCATTCCTTCACTTTCCTTAATATAATAAAAAAAGCTATCACATGTAAAAATATCATTTTTCCACTTTTAAATCTTTCGTTTTAACAGTCTTAAAACAATACAGATTCAAATACCTTTAATTATATTTACGCAACAATAACCGTCATATTTGACCTATATTAAATTCATTATGAAGACAATATATTTACTGTTAACCTTACTTGGAATCGTATTGCCTTTTTCACAATTTATCCCTTGGCTAGTCGAAAATGGATTTCATTTTCCATTACTGTTACAACAAATTGTAGAGAATCCATTAGCTGTTTTTGCTTGGCTAGATGTTATCGTAACGGTCATTGTTATTGTGTTTATGGTTGTTAGCGAGGGTAAAAAGCTTAAAATGAAAAAAATATGGATTCCTATAGTGGCCTCATTTATTGGAGGAGCTTCTGTGGGGCTTCCTTTGTTTTTGTACATGAAGCAATGCCATCTTGAAAACAAAATATAATCCTACAATCTTTATAAAATTTATCGATCAATAGTCGAGAAGAAATTGTAGCATTTTAACCAACAAATGATAATATAAACTTACAAGCTTAGAGAGTCTATCCTAGCCAGATCTTCTATTTTACCTATCCACATTTTCTTATCACTTTCATCTAATTCATAAAGAGGTCCTATAAAATTACTCTGAATTGAAGAAACTCCACAATATTCAAGAATGCCATTTTTTAACTGAACGAGTCCACTTGATTTATAAATATTTTCGTAATCAGCTTCAGATAAATCACCTGCTGTTGTAATTATTCTTCCCGTTTTACCATTTAATAATCCCTCGCTTAGATGTCCTTTATTACTTTTAAAAGCAATACCTGGCAAAAAGGCTCTATCAAAAAATCCTTTCATAATTGCTGGCATACCAAGCCACCATATAGGGTGAATCCAGATCTGATGATTACTCCATTTAATATCTTCTAATGCTTTTACCAAATCTGGTTCTAGCTTTATTCTTTGTTTATAACCAAACTGTAAATTAGGATTAAAATCCAACTCCCCAATAGCAATATAACGTACTTCTGAACCTGCATCTGATGCAGATTTAATATAGGAATGGGCAATTGCACTGTTAAAACTATTCTTGTCAGGATGCCCGTTAATAACTACTATTTTTTTCATTCTTCTTGATTTAAAATTTGTTTAAATAATTCAATTTGTTGACAATAAAAAATATCTGACAATGAGCTCGGGAAGAAATCAAAAGCATGTACAGCTCCTTTTATTTCCAATAAATTAACACCACCACCTGCATTCTCTAATTTTTGCGCATACAATTTCCCTTCATCTTTCAATGGATCTAACTCACACACAATAATAGTGGCATCTGGTAAATCATTGAAGTTATCTTCTAATAACGGAGCTGCATATTTAGGTGGTTTTGTCATATTGTGCTGTAAGTAATGTTTCCACATCCATTCTGCTGCATTTTTAGTTTGCATAGGAGCATTTACTAATGCGTTCATAGATGGTGTTTTCAAAATATGGCTCATTGGTGGATACAACAAAAACTGATGTCTAATTTGTATTTCTTTTTTATCCCTTGCCAAATGCGTAACCGATGCAGCAATTGTTCCTCCAGCGCTACTCCCTCCTATTAGGATTTTATTTTTGTTTCCTTCTATATCATCTGCATATTTGGACAACCATGATAAAACATCATATCCATCTTCAATAGCTGCTGGAAATGGATATTCAGGAGCCAAACGATAATCGATAGAAACAATTAGCATATTTGTATCAAGAGCCAACCGAAAGAATATAAAATCATATTGCTCAGGAGTGCCATATATAAATGCACCTCCATGAAAATAGAGTAATACTGGTAAATTTTGTTTCCCTTTTGGCTTATATGTTCTCAATCTAATTTCTCTTGATTTATCAGAAGATGGAATCTGAATATTCTCAACAGAAAGATGTTTTGGAACTGTAATTGCCTCTTCTTTTAAGGAAACATCCATTTCCTCTTTCCTGATTTTTGCAGGGTCATTCGCTAACAATGCTTCGTAATCTATGTGGTTAAACGGGCTATTAAGAATAGCTTTCCAAAGATCTGTATCTATCTTTTTAATTATACTTTCCATATCTCAATTGCATTATAATTTTACCACAACTTTCCCCACTGTCCGCCCCGTTTCAATTTGCAGATGTGCTTTTGCCATTTCATCAAACTCAAAAACGTGGGAAACATAAGGTTTCAGTATTCCTTTTTCTAACAAAGAAGCAATATATCGCATATCATGACCGCTAGAATATACAGCCATAAAATAACAAGCATGCAAGTTTTTTTCTTTAGCTTTTAACTCATCTTCTTTCGTATGTCCTGAGGGCAATGTAACAATGGTTCCAAATTGTTTTAATACTTGTACTGATTTTTGAAAATTCTCTCCTCCAACAGATTCTAATACAAAATCAATATCAGTAAGTACTTCTTCAAAACGAATTGTTTTATAATCAATATGTTCATCTGCACCTAACTTAAGAACAAAATCGCGATTGGAAACCGATGAAACAGCAATAACATAAGCACCAATATGCTTCGCAATCTGTATAGCAAAATGCCCTACACCACCCGAAGCCGCATGAATAAGAACCTTATCTTTTGGTCTCAATTTTCCATAATCTTTAAATGCTTGCCAAGCTGTTAATGCTGCCAAAGTGCTAGCAGCGGCTTCGACATGGCTACTGTTTTTAGGTTTTAGTGCAAGATGCTCCTCGAGAGCTGCTACATATTCGGCATATCCTCTGCCGTGTCCAACAAAATTCACCATACCAAATACTTCATCGCCAATTTGAAATCTAGTAACTTCATTTCCTATTTCTACAACTTCGCCCGAAATGTCCCAACCCAAAATCAATGGATCGTATTGAACTAATTCTTCTGCAAGTGGAGCCTGGCGACTACGAACTTTTACATCTACTGGATTAATACTGATTGCTTTTACTTTAACAAGTACTTCATTTGCTTTTATTTGAGGTTTTTTGATGTCTTTATAAATAAGATTCTCAATGCCTCCAAACTTTTCCAATACGATTGCTTTCATATTACTTCTATTTATTTAAGCAAAAATAGACTGGTAAAAAGGATAAAAACAGGTACAATTAATGCTTATTCAGGTATCTTTGCAATATGGCTAGAGAAAACATCTATCAATCGCTTGAAGTATTCTACGAGAAAGTAGATGAATGTCCTTTACGTGACAGGTTGTTCAATTTTTTTGAACTCGTATACGTTATATCGGGTACTGGGAATCATACGGTAAATGGAAATACGTTTCCTTACCTTGCTGGAGATTTGTTTTTAATAACACCAAATGATTCCCATGGATTTGATTTAGAAAGTACCTGTGAATTTATGGTAGTTCGTTTTGGCGAAAGCTATATCAAAGAGTTCCAATGGAAAAGTATAGATCATATAGAGTGTCTTTTATATTACGCCTCTCATTTATCGGGTTCAGTACTTGTAAATAATGATGACAAAGAAATGATTATTTTACTGATGCGAAATCTACAACAAGCTACGGAGCTTCAAGCAATGTATAGCGAAGATCTCATAAGTCATTTGGTGAATGCTATTATTGTCATTGCAGCCAGAAACATTGCTATAATTAAACCTCAGAGCATCTCACCCAATGCAGATATTCGCACATTGCAAATATTAGATTATATCCAAGAACATATCCGCCAGCCAGAATTTTTGAAAGTGGCTGTAATTGCTGAAAAATTTGGCTTATCTCCCACCTATCTTGGAAGCTACTTCCGAAAACAATGCAACGAATCGATACAGGAATATATTTCTTCTTATCGCATCCGACTAATAGAACATCGATTGCGTTTCAGCGATAAAAGGGTGCATGAAATTGCCGATGAATTTGGATTTGCAGATGAAAGTCATATCAATAAGTTTTTCAAACGACACAAAGAACTTACTCTTAAAGCATATAGAATTGGATTGAGTAACTGATGTTATAGCAGCTTTAGGATACACTTTTTAATGACTCCATAATTCGAATTAAATGCAGCAGTTAAAAGCTCTCTTTTGAATCTATAAACTAAAATAAAAACAGGTATTGACTTCAAGTTAAATTTTGGGTCAAATTTATTAAGCTATATTATCAAATCAATTAGCCCACATAAACCTGCTCCAATTAGTATGGTCCAAGAAATCCAATCTTTAAATTCATTGTTTTTATGTTTCAAAAATAAAACATGAAGTCCCAAATGTATAATCGTAAAGATGTTGAAACTTTTAATAAATACTGCTATGTCCTGACTATGTGTTAGCTCCCAATAAATAAAAAAGAATAATGGAATATGCACTAAAACAAATACTATATATCCTAATTTGTCGCTTAGTAAAGAAAGCCCAGGAAAGATTCTCCATTCTCTACATCGTATTGCGTCCATTTCGTGGATTGTAATAAACGAAAGTCCTAAATAAAAGAAAATATGATCTATCATTATATTGAATTTATTTCCGTCTTGTTTAATTTATCTTAGACTTCAAGTAACTTAGGCTTTGTTGATATCCAAAATAAATTACAAAACGAATTTACAAATAATGTTTAACAAAACTCTCTTTGCGATTTAGTGATTATACTACACTTTAGTAAAATATGCTATCATTTGTTTTGCTCTTCTAATTTTACTCAATTAATTTAAGCAATAGTACAACCTAAGGCTAATTGTACACAACCGAAAAATTAACAACTATTTTTTAATATTGAAAAGTAATAATTTTCTATAAAGCGGATATGATGAATTTGATGTCCAATAATATTGAATGCCATAGCTTCAATAGTAATCCGATGTTTCCAATTGATTCCTGATTTTTGAAAATCAAGTTCATCAAAAGTGCTGAATAATTCTATTGTAGATTTCCTAACAGCAATTAATTCGGTAATAATTTGTTCGATAGTTTTACTATTAGCTTTTGATTGTCGAGCCATTTCTATTTCATCAAATGCAATTACAAAATCATTCTCATTTCTTGCAAATTTTAATGTGCCAGCAATTAAAAGTCTTTCAATATCAGTAACGTGTTGCAAAATTTCTTTTATAGTCCATTTATCTGCTTGGTACGTTTTATTTCCGATGAGTTTAACTTTTTGCAAATCTAGAGCCTTAATTTGTTTCAAACTTTCCTCAAAAGCCTGAAACAAATCAATATCCTCAACTAAATTAATATAACGGTCAAAATAGTCAGGTAATACTTTTATTTCTGTTCGTTTCATAACAATGTTTACAAATAATTATTAAATGCTTTAATCGTAATAGCTAACGCAATAAAACATTTATTATTCAATACTTCAAATTAAAAGCTTTTTCTTATAAAAAAAGCTCCAGATTTCTCTGAAGCTTTATCATAATAGCCTTTGACGAAGGTTCTATAAAATACCTTAAAAATTAGTGTTTATTCTTTTAGAACGATCAGCAACGTATGAGATTAACCAAATAATTGGACCTTCTTTTACAAAGTATATTTTCTTTTTTTCTGAGTTTGGAATACTTTCTACAAGAGTCAATAATATGTTATTGGCAGAAATTAAATATTTTTGATCGTATATATTTAAAACTCTAGCCGCTTCTTTATCCGTTTTAGAAAGATTGTTATACTTATTGAAGTTGTTCTTCAATACAGCATCATAATTCATAATATCTTCTAAATTAAAAGGAATATAATGATCTTTAGTGTTTTCATTAAAATATAGCGTTGTAAAAGCCCAAACAGCACCACCAGATAAGTAGATCTTTTCTTTGTTTTGTAGAAGAGGATTTGAGTCAAGCATTTCTTTTACCTTCTTACGCAATACAGTGTTATAATCAAAAGATTTTTCTTGATATGCTAACATGTCACTAGCTTCTTTTTGATTTGCTACTGTCTTTTTTACTGCATCAGTAAGTGTCATTGTACCAAAATCAAGCTCTAAAGGCATAAATTCTAATTTATTATCTCCAAGCTCATCGATATAACCACCTTTTGTGCTTACAGCGCCAATATCAAGTAAGATGGCATTAGGATAATCAACAGGAGGAATTGCTCCCTTAACCAACATTCTAGTTTCTTCGTTGATATTAATAACTTCTAATTTTTTGTTGGTAAGCGTCGCAATTTTATTTTTTAAAACATCTAGGTTACGAGCAGATGCAAAAACAGAAGAAGCTACTAAAAATATATTATCTTCATTAATATTGTACTTCACTCTGATTTGCGACAAATGATTATAAACGATGCTACTAGCTTTGTTAATGTCTTCTTGGGTAAGTTCGCCAAAAGCAGTAATATTTTTGGCAAAATTAAGTCCTTCTTCATTTACGTAATGAACAATTTTATAATCGGCTTTCTTTATGTTATTTACCTCTAGAACGGTAACTTTTATTGTTCTACGTCCGATTTCAATTCCGGCATAAACGTTTTTTTGAGAAAAGGAACTAATGGAAAAAAATAAATTTAAAAGGGTAAAAATTAAAATTTGGGATTTGTTTTTTTTAAGCATTGGATTTAGTTGTGTTATAATTTAATTTGGAGTAAAATTTTTAATGTGTGTGTTTAAATAAGAAGTTGGTGTTGCGTTTTTTAAATATCAAAATTAAGATGTTGTTGAAGTAGATTCTTCATAAGTAATTCAATGTCTTTTATATCAACTATAAAGTAAAAAGGGCTTCATGATGGTTAATGTATAAATGACTAAATAAAAGAATAATTGGCTATCATATCTAAAATGTGACGAAGCAAAAACTGTTAAATAAAACTGCACAAATCTATAAAAACATTTACTAATACAAAGTCAGTTATTAAGAAAATGTAGTATTAAATTATCTAGGCAGCAATGTTAAGTTAATGATAAATAGCTTCGTTTTTCCTAACATACTGAAGAAGAACAGGCTACTGCAACACTAGATTTAATTAAGGCAACAAGGAGCCGATTCTAACGAGTTTTGTTTGAATAAGCAACTGTAATTTAAGGTTAAGTAACCCGTATTATTTGGTTTAAAAAACAGAAAAATCTTATTAGGTCACTATTTTCTATCTACTTAATTGATCCATAATTTGTATTATTTCTACAGCATGGTTTACTTCTAAATCTATGTTGCTATTTCCTTTGTATTTTATTTCAATAGCATCTTCTATTTCGTTATAATTTATCAAAATTTGTGACCCTTCAATTTCCCAATAATATTCATTACCATTGTGTTTAAAAAGCTGATTGGTGTATGGTTGTCTTTGATAATTAGGGTTTTCCCAGATTTCTTTTGAAATTTGAGTTAACAGATCAATAATTTCATAAGCATCAGATTGTGTGAGTAAGCAATACTCTTTCTTTTCGTTGTCCAACTGCAGAGAAATACGATCTTCCTTTTTTTGAATCTGAATATTTCCATTCTTAACAAACCAATTATAAACCTGATTTTCCATTTTTTAGCTGTTTTGAGGTGTCCACATTTTTAGAAACTTAAACTTTTTTGAGTACTCCTCTCTTGGGCAAAATGCCAAAGCAACTTCTTTATTGTCAAGTGAGGATTCTGTAATTACTACAAAATCAGTTTCATTTTTAAGTTTATCAAATTCGATTTCATTCGCTAAGCAAACCACTTTTTTAAATATCCCATTTATCCATTTTATCATATCCTCATTTTCTTGAAATTTTTTGTAACAAGCCAATGATGCATGTGCTGCAATTACTGGAGCCAATTTATCTGGAATATTGTCTTTAATGATAATATACATTTTCATACGTTTGACATTAAAAAGATTACGAATAACCTAAGTTTGAGTATTATAGAAATAGTTTAATTCAAACAAAATTAAGTTAAATATAACGTAAAAAAAAGCTTCAGAGAAATCTGAAGCTTGTCTTAGTAGCCGAAGCCTTTAAATAGCTAACCAATTTGTTATGAATTAGTATTCTATTTATACTTACTCAAATCTAAATTAAGAATGGTCCCTACTCTGCTAAACTCTTCATTAATCTTTGCATTCAGGATTAGTTGTTTATTATTTATGGGATGATTAAAAATTAACTGATGTGCATGAAGCATCATTCCTTTCAGGTCATAATTCTCTAACCACAATTTATTTTGTTTGTTACAACCATGTGGTCGGCTACCTAAAATGGGATGGAAAATATGTTTGAAATGTTTTCGCAATTGATGCATACGGCCAGTTTCAGGAATCGCTTCTACCAAACAATACCGTGATGTTGGTTTATTATTAAATTCTAACTCAATTTCAGTATTTTGCAAACGATGAAAGTATGTTATAGCATTTTGTTTAACATCATCATCATTGATTAAATCATAATCAATCGTTAGTTCTTCGGGTGACCAACCACGCAAAATGGCTAAATATTTTTTTTCGACTTCCCGTGTGGCAAAACGATCATTCATAATTTTCAAGACATCTTTATCCAACGCAAATAACAAAACACCAGATGTTTTTCGGTCTAACCGATGAATAGGATAAACGTGCTGCCCTCCTATTTGATTTCTCAATTCCTGAATGGCATACACTTTTGCATCACGTGCATAAAATGATTTGTGAACCAACAAGCCGCTTGGTTTATTAATTGCGATAATATATTCGTCTTGGTAAAGAATTTCTAACATTTGGCAAAAGTAAAAGAGATTTCGATTAAAATCATTTTTATGACTTATTTGTTTCTATACTTTTCCTTATTTTATTTTAGATCTAAAAATAAAAAAGAGACTCGAAAG
>NZ_JAJMOZ010000027.1:0-21267 GCF_020991525.1 Flavobacterium sp. EDS | reverse complement strand
AGAGACACAACTTGTAAATGGTTGTTCTGATGGCGTACCATGTACTGAAGCTGAACATCAAATGAACAGACGAAGCGAATTTATTATTACAGCATTATAAATAATTAAATAAATTCCTAGTTTTATATTAATTCCTAAACCAGTGAGATTAACCTCACTGGTTTTTTATTTTTAGATAATATAGTTTTTCTTAGTCTGATTTTATTTAAACGCAAACTTTTGAGTCTCGCCAGATTTAAACGCAAAGAGCGTAAAGCTGTAGATTGAACTTTGCAAACCTTTGTGTGAACATTCATGCCCTATTGCGGTAAATTATTTTTACCTAATCGAAACTTTCGAACATAAAAAAAGCTGTCCATAAAGACAGCTTTTACACTACAAATTAAATAGCCGTTATTAATAAAATAACGGCTATAACCTCAACTTAAATAAACCAGTAACATAAAAAGGGTTCTTCTATATCTATTCTTAGATTCTAAAAAATAGATTCAAATTATATTTTTGCAAAAATATTGGTATAATATTTTCTTCCATTTTCAGGATCTACTTTTATTGCTATACCGAAATGCGTATAATTGCCTTCGATATTATGTTTATGTCCATCACTTGCAAGCCAAGCTTTTAATACAGCTTCTGACGTATTATAATTATAAGCCACATTCTCCGCAACTTTTTTCGCACCTAAAACTTTAATAATGTTTTCTGAACGAGCAACAAAATCATCATGATTAACCACTTTATTAGCAATCATATAAATATTATGCTCCTCTGATTTAAAAGAGATATGATTTATTGCTTTTAATTCATTTAACCCAATACTAACTCTATAATCATTAATCAGTTTCATTGTCTCCAGCTCCGACTGATTATAGGTATAGTTAGTAACAACTTCTGAAGAAACACTTGATTCTTTGTCTGAAACTGAATCAACAGAATCAGATGCACAAGAATTCATGGTAAACACTATTACCATAAGCGATAGAATATGAATTTTTAGTCTCATAATATCAGTAGTTTAAGTTTAAAGTAGATTGTGGGGCAAACTCCTTAAAAATGGTATTTTTTATAAAATTTGTTTCTTATCATTAGTTAAATCTACATCTTTTATCGCTGAAATACCAAAAAAAACCGATGAACTACATCATAAACTAGTTTAAAAATGTAATTTTCCTACATTTAAGACGAAAGACGTTCTATTTTCCATAAATAATCATCTTGAACCGTATACCTAATTCTATCATGCAAGCGATTAGGTCTCCCTTGCCAAAACTCTACCTCAACTGGAGTAACAAGAAAACCTCCCCAATGTTTAGGTCTTGGAATTTCTTTTCCTTCAAATTCTTTCTCCAGCTCTTTTAGATTTTCTTCAAGGTAGGTACGCGATGGAATAACAGCACTCTGATTAGAGACAATAGCACCAAGCTTACTGCCATCGGGTCTAGAATCAAAATAGCCATCAGAGACAGCCTCAGGCGTTTTTGTAGCAATACCTTTTATAATTACCTGACGCTCTGAATTTGGCCAAAAAAAAGACAAACAAACATGTGGATTATTTTGTATTGCCTTTCCTTTTTCAGAATTGTAATTAGTGTAGAAAATAAAGCCTTCTTCAGAGAATTTCTTTAATAAAACTACTCTCGATTTAGGGAAACCATCTAAACCTATTGTCGAAACCGTCATCGCATTTACCTCATCGACTCCACCAAAGTCTTCTACTTCATGAAACCATCTATTAAAAAGGTTAATTGGATCTTCTGGAATAGTAGTTTCCAGTAATTCGCTTTTCTCGTAGGATTTTCTATAATTACTTAGATCATTCATATTTTTGACTTTTTATTTTTAGACTAGTTGGATTGCTAGACTACTTAGATTGTTAGACTTGCTTGGACTTACTTAGACATCTTAGATATTAAACATCTTAGATTAATTAGAATATTTAGACTGCTTAGATATTGGACTACTTAGATTGTTAGACTCAATAGACGTAAATAATATATAGATTATATACTATATTAATTACAACACATTTATTATCTTATTCTCTCATTTCCTCATTCTCACATCTAACATCTAACATTAAACAATGCTAAAATTCAAAGCTTTTTCCATCATCTCCTAATAATACATTTGGAAAAATAGTTTCTGCTTCTTCTTTAAACAATTCGATACTTTCATATCTGGTTGAATAATGCCCAAGAACCAAATGTTTTGCATTGGCTTTTAAGGCTATTGTAGCTGCTTCTTTGGCTGTTGAATGTAATGTTTTTGAAGCCAGTGCTTCTTCCGATTGCAAGAAGGTACTTTCATGATACAAAACATCTACATTATTTATAATCGGAATTACAGCTTCATGATAAACTGTATCTGAGCAAAATGCATAACTCTTAGGAGGAAGAGGGTCTAATGATAGTTTTTCGTTGGCGATAATAGTACCATCGTCCAGCTTTATATCTCCTCCGTTTTTAATTTTCTGATAATAACACGTATCTATATTATAATGCTGAACTGCATCGACATCTAGTTTCCTTTCAGCTAATTTTTCCTGAAATAAAAACCCGTTAGTATACACACGATGATTTAAAGGAATTGTCGTTACAATTACTTTTTGATCTTCAAAAACGACTTCACTTTTATCTGACTCTAATTCATGAAAGTACAAACCATAGTTTGTCCATGAACTAGATAATTTAAGTTGTAATAATATGATTTCTTTTATTCCTTTTGGACCATGAATATGCAAATCGGTAGTACGTCCTAAAAGGCTAAATGTAGATATTAACCCGATGAGTCCAAAGAAATGGTCTCCATGTAAATGCGAAATAAAAACATGATTTATCTTAGAGAATTTGACCTTGTTTTTGCGCAATTGTACCTGGGTTCCTTCTCCACAATCAATAAGAAACAATCTGTTTTTTATTTCTAATACCTGCGAAGTTGGATTGGTAAAAGTTCTTGGAGTAGCGGCATAACAGCCTAATATTGTTAATTTCAATTTTATTTTTATTTGTTTATTGGGTAAATCGTTTATGAATAAAACATCAAAATAAATCGACTAAACAGTTAAACAAATAAACAATTAACCCATATTTTAGAATCCTAAATCTCTTTCTATTTCATCCATTTCAATAATATCATGCGCCTCCAAAACTGAAGGAACAACAACTAAAGTGCTTGGAACTGCGTTATAATCAATATCAGAAACAACAATAACAAAAGATTTTTTAGCTTTTTTTTGTTGCTTAGATAGCGGTAATAATAATTTTATATCGTTTATAGTTAAGTCTTTATGAGCTAACAAATCGATAATAATATTGTGATTCCCGAAGGTCTTAAACTGTTGCGTTATTTTTTCCAGAAAAGAAATAAAATCTCCCTGGGTGTCTTTAATTATTGTAGTATGTCCTTTTTGATCTACTTTCATTTTTTCAATTGCTATACATTCATTTATCCCAAATAAATCGTTTGGAATAACGAAGGTAGTTTCTTTTTGGAAATTATTGAAGTTTTGAAGCCAAAAGATAAATAACTGCCATACGAACAGCTACTCCATTTTCGACTTGATTTAGAATAACCGAATGTTCTGAATCTGCTACTTCCGATGTTATCTCTACTCCTCTATTTATTGGTCCGGGATGCATAATTACAATCTCTTTATTCAAAGAATCTAATAATGCTTTATCTACACCATATTGTTGTGAATATTCTCTTGTAGAAGGAAAAAAGTTAACATCCATTCTTTCATTCTGAACACGTAACATATTGGCAACATCACACCATTCTAATGCTTTACGTAAGTTAGGTTCTACAGTAACTCCTAAGGATTCAATATATCTTGGAATTAATGTTTTTGGCCCACAAACTTTAACCTCAGCACCTTGCATTTGCAAAGCATATATGTTAGATAATGCCACTCTAGAGTGCAGAATATCTCCCACAATTACTACTTTCTTTCCTGCAACATCTCCTAGTCTTTCTCTAATAGAATAACTATCCAATAAGGCTTGTGTTGGATGTTCATGTGCACCATCTCCAGCATTTACAATACTAGCTTTTACATTTTTGGATAAAAAGTAAGCTGCTCCGGGATTGGCATGGCGCATTACAACCATATCTACTTTCATCGAAAGAATATTATTTACCGTATCGATAAGTGTTTCACCTTTTTTAACCGATGATTGTGCTGCCGAAAAACTAATAACATCGGCTGATAATCTTTTTTGTGCTAATTCGAACGAAAGTTTTGTTCTGGTACTATTTTCAAAAAATATATTGGCAATAGTAATATCTCGCAACGAAGGAACTTTTTTAATTGGTCTGTTAATGACTTCTTTAAAATGGTCGGCAGTTTCAAAAATTAGGTTAATATCATTCTCATTGATATATTTTATTCCTAATAAATGATTTACGCTTAATTCTTTCATTGTATTGTTTATTTGTTATTTGTTAAAATTGCTAATCGTTTCGTTTTGCGATTAAACAATGTAACGATTCAACTTTTTAATTAGTAACCAAGTAAACGACATCTTCGCCATCCTTCTCTTTCCAACTCACTATCACTTTCTCATTATTGATAGCATCTACCTGTCTGCCACGATAATCGGGCTGTATTGGTAAATGTCGGCTAAAACGCCTGTCGATTAACACCAATAATTCAATTTCTGCAGGTCGTCCGAAAGATTGAATAGCAGTTAATGCTGATCGAATACTTCGTCCTGTGAATAATACATCATCTATAAAAATGACTTTTTTATCCTCTACAATAAAATTGATTTGGGTTTTATTAGCTTCTAGTGGTTTATCTGTTCTTCGAAAATCATCTCTAAAAAAAGTAATGTCTAAATAACCTAAAGCAATCTCAGGCGTTTTATATTCTTTTTCTAATAATTCTTTCAGTCGCTCTGCCAAGTAAACACCTCTAGGTTGAATTCCTACCAAAATCGTGTCTGAAAAATCAAGATGCTTTTCTATCAATTGACAGGCCAAACGATGTAATATGATAGTAACTTCTTTTGAATTAAGTAATACTTTTTGACTCATAGTAAAAGTGTAGTGTTTGGTTGGGCAAATATACAAAATCAGATTTTATTTGTTGGGGTGTTCGAGCGGGAAATATTTTTTTTTGATTTGATGTTTTTTTTTGGGGATGTTTGGGAGCTAAGTTTGAGACCAATCACTGTTACATTCTACCTCATCATTCATTACATAACATTAACCCCAGAGGGACGCTATATTTATAGAATTAAAAAACCATCGGGGTGAAATATCTATCTCAAGAAAATCAAAATATCGCTACGCTGGGGCTTTTATTCACAATAAGACAACTACTTATTATACCTGATAGAGCAGATCTATAAAATGATGGTTCGAAATTCTTTCTGTACCCACAAAGTATATCAACTTTAATTAATATCATTTAGAACTAAATTCCCGAACTTGCACTAGTCAACTTAAAACTAGAAAAAAATGAAAGTAAAAGTCATAGGAATCCCTGTTCAGAATCAAGAAAAGGCATTACAATTTTATACCGAAAAATTGGGGTTTATAAAAAAACATGACGTACCATTAGGCGGAGGTAACAGATGGTTAACTGTTGTTTCTAAAGACGACCAAAATGGAGTTGAAATTTTACTCGAGCCATCACCCAATCATTTTGAACCTGCTAAAACGTATCAAAGTGCTCTTTTTGAAGCTGGCATTCCGTATACACAATTTAATGTTGATAATCTTCAGGAAGAATACGATAGACTCATCAAGCTGGATGTTGAATTTAAAATGAATCCTACAGAAATGGGAAATGTAAAAATTGCTACTCTAAATGATACTTGTGGAAATTATATTCAGCTTATCGAAATGTTGCAATAACACTTAAACTTACTCTCTATAAATCTAAAAAAGCTTCCACGTTTGCGGAAGCTTTTCTATTAAATAACTTTTTTTTCTCTAAATTATTTCACAATTAATTTAGCTGTAAACAATTTACGAGAATGTATTTTTAGAATATAAACTCCTTTTGGTAAATCTTGGTTTATTAGAGAGAACTTATTGTTGTTTACATTTTTTGTAGCGTACAATAGTTTCCCTTCCATATTATAAATCTCAATTTCATCAATAGGATATTCCGACTGAATAAAAGTTTCTGCACTGCTATTAGTAGGATTTGGATATACTTTTAATCCATTATCAATTTTAAACTCATCGTTGCCTAGAGAACTATCGATTACTTCAAAAGAAACCCTGTTTGATACTTCGTTATAAGAATCATTAGTAAACATTACCAAAAAGTAATTTCCTTTTTCAGTAGGTAAATCTGTGGTAGCAATAGCTTTAGTCCCTTCCGAAAGTCCTTCAAAATAAGTATAACTCACCAATGGTTTTTCGTTAGGATTATCTCCTTCATGATAAATTCCCAACCAATCTTTTACAATTCCGGGAGCATCTGTCCATGAAGCTGTAATTTGTTCGCCAAGATCATATACGGGTTTATTAATCCATAATTCGGTAACTACCGCTCCAACTTTAAAGAATACTTTATTTCCGATAGCATTAAAACTATCCTGCAAATAATATTCGGCATAATAATATCCTTTTGGTAAGTTGTTAAATGATTTAGTGTCTGCAACTGTGGTAACATATTGCCAACTTGTTGACGTAACACCAGATCCTGGATTTACTCCCATTCTATATATACCAATCCAATCTTTTGTCAATTGTGGTCCATTAGTATAATTAACAACTATTGGTGTTCCTACCGAATATTCGGTATTATCTGTAGTTAATACAGGAACTGGCCCAACATAAAAATATTTTCGTGGTGCAATTTCTGTATACCCTCCATTAGAGAATATCACGGCATAATAACGTCCTTTATTAGCCAATCCGTTAGGAAAATTAATAAATCCGCTTGGGCTACCATTTGTATATTGCCAAGTTAAAGATGGTGTGGATGATCCCGGAGTTTGTCCTTCTTTATACAATCCTATCCAAGTTTTTGTACTCGCTGGTGCATCGGTAAAATCAACTTTAATAGGTGCACTTTGCGAATAAGTTAAAGCATCGGTAACAATCTCTGTATTCACATTATTACTTCCAGTAACAGTAAATGCTTGAGCATCGCTCCAAGGAGACCATTCAAGATTGCGATCTCTGTATCTTAACTTCACATAATACTTACCATTAGGAAGCGAGTTTGAAGCCAAATCCATCTTGGTAATATCTACACCTAGATTTATATCAACAGTTGAATCTTTTTGAGTCTTATATTTTCCGTATAAATTTTCGAAATCGCGATATACTTCTTTTTTAATTATATCAAATGTTGGCGTTTGCGAAATTAAAAACTGACTTGTATTTAATAACTCATTTGTTGTAGTGTTATATGCCGAACCAGATATTGTTAAAGGCAAAGTAATATTTGCTGCAAAAGTATTTGTAATAGCTGGCTTTACTGGTGCAACTTTGTTTTTATACCTATGAAACTCGTCCATTAATTGGTTATTTTTCCATTTATCAACGCTTCCAATAGAATAGCTTTCGATATCCATTTTTCCGTTTGTAACATCAATATCTACAATTTGGTAAATCCAATTGCATATTGTTTTCTGCACATCTTCAAAGTCTTGTTCTGTAGATGATCCCCAATATTGATCCCAAGCTGTTCCTCCCGAAATAATATTATAAGTAGATGTGTTTTTTAATTGTCCTCTGTGGTACAAATGATGGTGTGCCCCAATATGCATAGAATATTTTGGAGATGTTACCAATAAAGGAACGGCTGTATTACGAACCCATGTAGAGATATCTCCAACATATTGCTCTGCCTGATATGGTCTGTGGCTAAGTGAAAAAATCCACTCTACGGTATTATCTGTATTTGCGGCAGCAAGAACCTGTTGCAACCAAGTTAACTGTGCTGCTCCTGTATGTTCTGAGCTTAAACTGATAAATAAAACATTACCCGCTTGTTGTGCATAATAATTTTCTGTGCCTGATGAAATTCCTTTATAAGAAAGCTCACTAATATAGAAATGATCGTAATACGAATTCATACCAAGTGTTCCGTAGGTTTCATGGTTTCCTACTGTGGTCTGAATCGGTATATTACCTGATAACCCCCTATTCTTTTTAAAGTGTACGTTTTCGTAATGATCTAAAGTTCCTACATCGACTTGATCCCCCACCATAAATGTCATCGAAATATTATCCTCAGGAGATAATGTTGAACCCCATTTTTGTTTTATTTTTCTTTTTGCAGCCGATACTAATGAATCGTAACGAGGTACAGCTTTTAACTGATTATCTCCCATAATCAAAAAGCGAATATGTCCATCGGCAGTAGCTGCTTGCCCTGGATTAGGCAATGTTTTAAAGGAATAAACCGTTGAGACATCGGCTCCAGTTTTTATGCGGTAATAATATTTTGTGTTTGGCGAAAGGTTAATCAGTTTCGCGCTGTGGTAAAAATAATTCCCAGGATAGCCAGAATCTGTAAAAACATTGGTATTACCAGTAACTGTAACATTAAGATTAGCTTCAGTTGTTCCGTATTCTACAATAGTTTCTGGATTACTATCTGTTTTCCAGTTAACATAAACAGAGGTGGGAGTTGCGTTTTGTAAATAAGGAAATAGTTTTTGTGCTTGTGTAGTAAAGCCTATTCCTAAAAGTAATAGTAAAAAATAGAGTTGTTTCATGAGTTGTTGTTTCGTTGTTAGACGAAGCAAAAGTATTCTTCCAAAATGCAAATACTTTTAAGACAACATTACCCTTCTTTTATCTTTACTTCTCTTTATTGTAAAATTAATAATCCACCATTTATCTATAATAGGAACATGGATGACAAAGATCTGCCAAGGCGAAAACACGGATAAAAACGGATTTCATCAGCTTCTTTACTTTAGCAAATCCGCGTCATCCGCGTTCTATTCTCTATTCTCTATTCTCTATTCTCTATTCTCTATTCTCTATTCTCTATTCTCTATTCTCTATTCTCTAATACAAAATACTAAGCTACAACTGTCTTTTTTTCTTTCCCAAAAGAAATCCAAGTTAGCTTATGCCACAACGCTTCTAATGGTCCTTGTTTATGTGTTTTAAGCCACCATGTACAGAATCCCAATTGGAGTAAAAACAAAACGATACCTATAAGCAATCCAAATGTTGCGCCTGTATATTGGTATAATCCTAAACCATAGCGATAGTAAATAAATGATCCTAAAATAGATTGAGAAAAATAACTTGTTAAACTCATTTTTCCAAAAGGAATTAACTTTATTAAAACTCTATTCACTGCTTCTTTTTGGTATAACAATACAAATGAGCTTACCAAAACAACCATAAAAGTAACGTTAGACCAAGAAGTAAAAATGATCAATAAACTGTTTACAATATCTTTATTTACGATAAGTACTGGTAAGTACGTTTTGAATGCAAACAGCGGAATAAATAATACAATTGCAAATAGCAATGCCTTTTTCCAAAATGCAATACTAGCCGCCGAAGCAACAAAAAGCTGTTTTCTTCCTGCAATCATCCCAAACATGAATAATGCTGGTGCCTGAAAAAATCTTCCGTTTTCCCATGACCAAAATACCGAAGCCCATCTCCCTATAGATATATTACCCACGGTGTGATCTACAAATGAATTTCCGCTTAAATAGCTATACATATCTCCATAATAAGCATTTGATCTATTAACAGGAAGTATATAATCAGGATTAAAAAGAATATTAAAAAAATTAAACCATTCCATTGGAAGCATTAATAAGAAAGTTGCTATTATCAATACATATTTGGTGTTTAAATTACAAACTGGAATTAATATTAATCCTAAAACGGCATACATCATTAATATATCACCTGAGAAAAATAGTGTATTTACTAATCCAAAAACAAATAATATAGCAAGTCGCCAAACATATCTCCATCTAAAATCATTTCCTTTTTTACGCTGATTGTCATATTGAATAAAAAAACTAAAACCAAAAAGAAGCGAAAAGATTGCATACGACTTTCCTGCAAAAAGAAAGAATAATGTATCCCAAATTATCTTGTCTAATACTTTAATAGGTTCAGGCAAATATTCCGGCAAATAATAAAAATCAAAGTGTTCTAAATTATGAAGTAACATAATCGCCATGATGGCTAAACCACGTAATGCATCTATGACTTCTATACGAGGAGATTTTAAACTAAAAGCATTTTCTGACATAATATTTTAAGGATTAATTTATAGTATATTAGCTCAAATATAATTTTATTTCGCAAAAATTCACAATCGAAATCCTCAATCATAATACAGTCTAACAGCCTAATTTTCAATTATTCTTAACTATTTTTTCATAAAATTAAAAATCAAATAATAAAACATTTTATAGGAATTATATAACGTTCTTTTTGAGGTATTCGTTAATTTCACAAGGAGACAAATAATGATTGTCATTTTTAATTAATTTAAAAACACAAAATCATGAAAAATAAATTATCTACAATACTAGTCGCTTTAATTATATCATTATCTCTTAGCAGTTGTGAGGTCGTAGAAGGCATTTTTAAAGCAGGAATGGGCGTCGGTGCTTTTGCTGTAATTATTATAATCGTTTTAATAATTTACATAATCAGCAAAATCATAGGAAAGAAATAACATAAAAAAAGTCCCATCTGCTGTTGCAGATGGGACTTTTTTTATGTTATTTAGTATTAAGAATACATTTTCACTCTTAATTCTTGAACTTTTTCATCATCTAGGTATTCATCGAATGTCATATAACGGTCGATAACTCCATTTGGCGTAAGCTCTACTACTCTATTACCTACAGTTTGAGCAAACTCATGATCATGTGTTGTAAAAATCACTGACCCTTTAAAGTTTTTTAACGAGTTATTAAATGCTGTAATCGACTCCAAATCTAAGTGATTTGTTGGCTCATCTAACATTAATACGTTAGCTCTTTCCATCATCATTCGAGATAACATACAACGTACTTTTTCTCCTCCTGATAAAACTCTACTTGTTTTTAAAGCTTCTTCTCCTGAGAAAATCATTTTCCCTAAGAATCCTCTAATAAAAACCTCATCACGTTCTTCTTCAGTTTTTGCATATTGACGTAACCAGTCTACTAAACTCAAATCATTTTCGAAGAAAGAATGATTCTCTGCTGGTAAATAAGCTTGATTTGTTGTAATCCCCCAATCAAAAGTACCTTCATCGGCTTTTTGATTATTGTTTAAAATTTCGTAGAAAGCAGTAGTTGCACGTGAATCTTTAGAGAATAAAACAATTTTATCTCCTTTTGCCATGTTCAAATCTACGTTTTTAAATAAAAGATCTCCATCAATTGAAGCACTTAAGTTCTCAACATTCAAAATTTGATCTCCTGCTTCACGATCCTGATCAAAGATAATTGCTGGATAACGACGGCTTGAAGGTTTAATTTCAGAAATATTAAGCTTACTAATCATTTTTTTACGAGAAGTTGCTTGTTTAGACTTCGCAACGTTGGCGCTAAAACGACGAATAAATTCTTCTAATTCTTGTTTCTTCTCTTCAGCTTTTTTGTTTTGTTGTGCACGTTGTTTAGCTGCTAATTGACTAGACTCATACCAAAAAGTATAGTTACCTGAATAATGGTTGATTTTACTAAAATCGATATCTGAAATATGTGTACAAACCGAATCTAAAAAGTGACGGTCATGCGATACTACAATTACTGTATTTTCATAATTTGCAAGGAAAGTTTCTAACCAAGCGATTGTTTCAAAATCCAAATCGTTGGTAGGCTCATCCATGATAAGTAAATCTGGGTTACCAAATAAGGCTTGTGCCAAAAGGACACGAACTTTAATTTTACCTTCAAGATCTCCCATTAATGTATAATGGTGCTCTTCGGCAATACCTAAGTTAGACAACATCGAAGCAGCATCAGAATCAGCGTTCCATCCGTTCATTTCTTCAAACTGAACTTGTAACTCCCCTATTCTATCAGCATTTTTATCGTTATAGTCTAAATAAAGTTCATCCATTTCTTTCTTAACGGCGTACAATACTTTGTTCCCCATAATAACGGTTTCAAGAACTGTGTGCTCGTCAAACATGTTGTGGTTTTGGTTTAAAACCGACATACGTTTTCCTGGCTCTAAATGGATATGTCCTGAAGTAGGATCCATTTCGCCTGAAATTATTTTAAGAAAAGTTGATTTTCCAGCACCATTGGCTCCGATAACTCCATAAATATTTCCGTGAGTGAAAGTTGTATTTACTTCGTCAAACAAAATTCGTTTGCCAAATTGTACCGATAAATTATTGACTGTTAACATGAATGTCTATATTAATTAATTTTGTGCAAAAGTAGTGAAAAAGGTTCAGAGGAGCAAAGAAACTAGGTCGCTAAGTTTTTTTAATATGAAAACCGCTAAAAATGTTTTGCCACTCCCGATAGCTATCGGGATAAAAAAGATTAAATAGATTTAAAAAAAAGCTTTAACCCGAATGGAACGAATTCTTTTGTTGAGAGTAAAGACTACATTAATATTACTACCAGCATATGCTTAATTTTTAGCCCAAAAATAACCCCAATATTGTCATCCTGATGAAGGAAGGATCTCTGCTAGTAGCTCGACAAAGATTATAAAGTTTCTTGTGATTCTTCGACTCCTCTCAGCATGACAATATTTGAGGGAAACTATGCGAGCTTTGCACATCACATCCTACGCTTCGCGATTGTGAACATAATGGTTAATTTCACAACAACCACATTTAAAACCTTTGAACCTTTGCAACTTATAACCTCATAACCTTTTTTTTAGGTCTAATTACAATTTACTTTCTTTTTCCAAAGCCACTTCCAAGCTTTCATAATTATTTACCACTTTGGCGATAAGCCCATCTTTATTAATTATAAAGTGCGTAGGAAAAGCATTTAACTGCAACGTTTCATTCATGTATATCTTCATATTAGGGATCACTGAATATGACAATGGTTTTCTTTTCAAAAATATTTTTAATTGCTCGGGAGTATCTTCCGCCAAACTCACAAAAAGGATATCTTCTCTATTTTTATATTTTTCAACCAAATAATTCACATCTGGAAATTCTTTGATACATGCTGCACAATGAATATACCAACATTTTATAACTACAATTTTTCCTTTCATCGTTTCGTTAGAAACCAAAATTCCTTTTAAATCCTTAAAAGAGAATTTAGGGAAAGGAGTATTTTCCATTTTAAAATTCTTATACGCATCAAAAGCCTCCTGATTAATAGTAGCTTTTATGCTTGTATCTGAATTGGGTTCGATTTTAAATAATTTATAATAATAAATACTATCATCCGATTGTAATCGAATGGGAATATTACTGCCATTTGCTAACTGATCTAAAAAAAAATCTTTAGGTATTTCTTTCGAAAGAGAATCAAGTGCTACAAAATCTCTAGAAAGCATAATGTTCTTAGTTTGATATGCCCACCAGCTGCTGTAGTCTTTTTGAATTTGTATTGGGTCAACTTCTGGATTTCCATATTTTGTTTGACCTGAACAATACGTAAAAATTAAAAATGTTAGTATAATGGTAATTGATTTTTTCATGAAGTTTTAATACAATAATTGGGATTCAAAAATAGGTAAAAAAACAGGTAAATTTCCCAATCACTATAAAGCAAAAAAAAACCTGGCACTTAGTGCCAGGTTCATAATGATCTCCTTTAGGTAAAAACCAAATAACAAATTACCTAAATTCAATGCATTTGTCCAAAATATGAAAAATCTAATTAAAAAATAAATAACCAAACTCAATTTTAACTGCCCCAATTTTTCATTTTTTTGAAATCTTAAAATCTTAATTTATAATCATTAATTCAAAAAGTTCATTACTTTAAATGTCTTTTTCGTTCCTTGTTTATCAGTCACAATTACTATAAACAATTGTTTTGTTGAGAAACTTCTATTCTCAAGTAATAAACTATTAGTATCTTGAATATTCTTGTAACTTAATATCGATTGTCCGAGCATATTGTATATCTCAACTTGATCAATACTACTTGCTTCATTAGATATTGCTAATGCATTATCTTTAAAGTATGCAAGTGTTTTATTACTTGTTAGTTCTATCTTATCTTCTGCTTTTAATTTAGCACTTTGTGTTGCAAAATAAGCCGCATATGCTTTAGATAATTCAGAGGAATTACCACAAGAAGATGCATCCCAGTTTACAGACCAAGTCATCAAACCTCTTAAAGAAGGATATGGTCCGCCTGGTTGCATAGTGTAGGTTCTTCCTGAAAAAGTAGTTCCAGTTCTTAGATAATTCATAGCATTAATTCCTTCAGTCGGCGTTAAATAACCACTACCCGCTGCACTTGGACAAGCTGGTAATGCAATAAGAACTTTTGAGGCTGGTAAACCATCAAAACGCATTCCTGTTGTACCAATGTTATAGCCTTTTATTATCATATCAGTTAGGGCTGTTACCATGTTTGCTTTCTTAGCTGAACCATAATACTGACCATCTAATCCGTTTTCTCCTCCTGTATTATACAATTGTACAGCTAACAAATCTAATTCATTACGCAAGTTTTGAATGATCGGCAGAAAAGAACCAAAAGTATCATTATAGGTAGAATATCCTCCTTGTACATATTGTGTTTCTGGAGCTGCAGTTAATAAAAATCCAGGGCCATAATAAGCTTTTAATTCTTTGAAAGCATCTACTACGTTTTTTAATCTTGGATAAGCAGAAATACCCGCATAAGAAATATCTCTTAAACCTCCTGCACTAAAATTCATCGATCCACCTTCAAAATCAATATCAACTCCATCAAATTGATACTCATCAATAATTGCTTTTAGACCATTAACAAATATATTTTTTTGAGTTACATTGTCTAAAACAACATGACCGTTTTGACCTCCAATAGAGACAATAACAGGAACCCCGCTATCTCTTAAGGATTTTATATCATTTTTCAACAATTGCTTATCGAAAACACCATTGGTCAAATATCTAGCGTCATTTGTAGTTAACACTGGTGTATAACCATCACGATTAACTGTTTCTACGAAAGAATAATCGACTACGTTAAACTTACTTCCCACCATTTGAGAAAAATATAAAAATGGAGCAGCAGTATTCTCCCAAGAATGTGCATATCCTAAAAGAACTTTAGACGGAAGCGGAATGAATATTCGTGTCGAATTAGTAATCGTAATCGATTGATTTAATAATTTTTCACCTCCTGCATTATCTATCGCTTTTACTATTAATGGATATGTTATATAAGCATTTGGAGTAAAGGTATAGTTGTATGCATTCCCTGTGCCTTTTGTCATAGGGAAATAAGTTCCGTTTATGCTTACCGAAACGCTTGCAATTGTACCATCGGCATCTGTAACATTAACACTTAGTGGCACTGCTTGGAAACCTGAAGGCTGATTAATTGTTGTCGTTGCTGGTGAAACCCAAGTAATTACTGGCAATGAATTTGGACAAGTTGCTCCTGAACATTGTAAATAGAATGTTTTTGTATTTTCTGCAGTTATACCACTTGAAGCCGTTACTGTAGCTTTCAACGTATAGTTTTTGTTAAAATCTGCTGCAACTGGTGTCCAATTTGCCACATATTCTGATCCTGAAAGTGCTGCAGTAATATTTTGTCCGTTGATATTGAATACAACAGAAGAAATAGTTAAGCTAGCGTCTACACTTGCAGTTGCTTTCAACTGAATCGCTGTTCCCGGAGCAATCGCTACAGTAGCAGCTGAAGGAGCCGTAATAGTAACCTGAGGTGGTGTAACTGTATTTGTATTAAAGTTATAAACCTGAGGCGTTGTTGGCATAGCAAAGTTGGTCAGATTATTTGGAAAATACGCAGTATTATTATTTTCCCAAGCGTTTAATTTTAAACTTAATACTTGTGTATAACCTGCTGTAACTGTATTATCGTAGCTAAAAACTCCTTGTGCATCTGTTGTAGCAATAACACTTTTCCAGTTGTGCGTGCTATCTGTCCAAGGCACAACTAATTCTACTTTAGCTCCTGATACTGGAGTTGTTCCATTCTTAACTGTTCCACTAATTATAGTACCTGGCGCAACAAGCTCTTGTGTTACGCTTAAAACTTTGCTTTGAGTTGAACTATTATCAACTGGAGTTTTAGTTTCTGATACCGCAACTACTTCGCTTGGTACGCTTTCGCCTGCAACTTTTAATGGTGCTACTGTTCCTGTATTAAAGTCATAGACTTGTGAAGTAGCTGGAATAGCAAGATTCGTTAAATTAGAAGGAGAATAATTAAGACCATTATTCTGCCATGAATTCATTTTTAAACTAGCAATAATTGTATATCCTGAGAATATTGCATTATCAAAACTATATTTTCCTTGTGCATCTGTAGTAGCCAGGAAAGTAGCATAAGGATGAGCATTATCCGTCCAATTAAAGATTAACTCTACTTTAGCACCTGCTACTGGATTTCCTCCATTCTTAACTGTTCCACTAATTTTACTAGCTGGAGCTGCATTTTGTGTAAAGTTTAAAACTTTACTCGCTGTAAGATTGTTGTAAACTGTAGATGCTGGTGAAAATGTTACTCCTGCTTTTGCAATTGTTACAGTATAATTTACTCCAGAGGCTAAATTAGCAATGCTATATGTTCCTGTAGTACTAGAAACTGCTGTAACAGTTCCTAAAGTAGAAGTTACCGTAACCGCAGCACCCACAACTGGATTTGTACCATCCATCACGCTTCCGCTAATGGAATAATATACCGTTTGAGTAAAATTTAAAACTTTATTATCACTTAAAACTGGATATACTGTAGTTGCTGGCGAAAATGTCTGACCTGTTTTTGACGCCGTAACTGTATAATCAAGTCCTGCTGTTATATTACCAATACTATACACACCACTCACATTAGAAACTGCTGAAAAAACGACACTTCCTGCAGTTGCTGTAACTGTTGCTCCTGCAACTGCTGTAGTTCCATCCAGAATAGTCCCATTAATTGTATAAAGTGGTTGTGTACCGTTTATAACAACATTAGCTTGATTTGCTATAAGATTTGTTAATGTAACTGGTGTAAAAGTATATGAACTTTTTAAAGCTGTTACTGTATAATTTGCTCCAGAAACCACATTATTAAATGTATAATTTCCATCTGGCGATGTAACTGTTTGTACAATAGCATTAGTTGCATCTTTTAACTGAACTGTTACATTGGGAACTAGATTTGCTCCATTTTTAACAGAACCGCTTACTATTAATGTTCCTATTACCGCGGTACGGAATGTATCATCTACCTGAGTCAATAATGAATTAGGAATCGCACCTCTTGTATCTTGAGATAACTCCCAAATCATTCCTCCACCAAGGTTTTTAGTTTTAATGTATTGTGCTTTTAAATCAATTGATTGTTTATCTTCATAACTAATAAACTGTCGTAAAGAAGCATTATATAAGTAAGGAACTTTAGTTGTATTATCCCAGTATCTTACCCACCCTGCTGCAGTTGCAGTTGGTGTCACCATCATCGTATTCGGATCTAAATAAGGATGCGAATTTGTAACTGGATTCCCTACTAAATCACAAATTTCTATACTTCCAGATTTTTCGCATGCACCAGCACCATCCCAAGTTCCTGTTGGATTTTGTGGATTCGCACATCCAGAAACAGCATACCTAGGAGCCGCAACAAATAATCCATTAGTTGAATTAGTAGCTACATTATCGAATTTTTTTCCATAGAAAGGTATTCCCATTATTAATTTATTAGCAGGAATTCCAATAACATTCAAATATTGGCTTGTTAACTCATCAAGTGATTCTGATTGAGTTGCGCTGTATAAAGGATCATTTGGATTTCCACTTGCATATAAAGGTGCATTGTAGCTCGTTTTATCATACCAGTTTCCACCAAGGTCGTATCCAAAATAAGTAATATAATCGCAGTAAGTCGAAAGATCCTCTGTCATTCCATATTGTGCTCTATTGTTTGGGCCTAAATATTGTGACGATACTTTTCGGACATTGTTTCCAGCCGCAATAGTGATTAACTTATTTGGCATTGCCTGACGCATTGCTTTTAATAAATACACTAAATTTTTATTATCATCTGGGCTGTATTTTTGCGGAGGAACTGGAGATCCATTAACAATCTCAGTACCATCTGTTCCTCCAGAAAGAGGGTATTCCCAATCAATATCAAATCCATCTATAAAAGGATAAGTCACTAGAAAATTAGCCATATCTGCTGCCAAAGCTGCTCTAGCAACAGGGCTTGCAGAAATTGGAGAAAGATCCTGACCTTTTGTCCAACCTCCTACAGAGATCAAAATTTTTAAATGAGGGTACTTTTCTTTAAGTTTCTTCATATCATAAAAATTCCCTTTTACAGGAGCATCCCATGGAATCCCACCTTCGGTGTGTTCAAAATCGGCATAGGTGTCTAAGCATTTTAATTTAGTATTCTCTGGCCGTGCCGGATCAAAAGTTGTTCCGTAGAAAGAATAATTTAAATGAGTTATTTTGCTTCCGTCAATCTTAGGGACATTAAAATCCCTAGCATAGATTGCCCATTGCGCATAGTATCCGACAACTTTTTTATTATGTGCTGGTTGGGCAAATAATACGATCGGAAACAGAAATAAAAACAGTAATCTGTAATAATGTTTCATAATTAATAAATAGGTTGGTTAATAAAAAATTAAAAAACCAAGTGCTTCATACGATTGTATTGATAATACAAAAACCAATAATCATTTTAAACAAATGGTAAATCACAAATCCAGATTACATCAAATGCAACTGAACTCTTTTAAATTAAAACAGATAAACTTGGGGCTTAGCAATCTTAATATAAATCTTTATTATATCTATAAACTTAAATGTCAATTTAATATAGATTCTGATTCTAAAAAAAATCCTAATCTAACCGCCTTACCATAATCTATCTCCCCTAGAAAACTATAGGAGAGATAATTACTAATTAATTATGGCAACTAAACTTCAACTAATTCAATTATTAATCACTCAAACTTTACTTTATATTTCTTTATATTATAATAATTTTTTTAAACTTTCGTAAACTGCCAATTCTACATCTCCATAATCTTTAGAGTTACATTTCTCTAATAATTCATTTAAAACTGCTGGTGCAACTGTTGCTTTATTATCCAAAACATTTACTAATTGTTGAGATAAATCACTAAGATTATTTGCTAAAGGCAAAATAGGTTGAATCAAAGGTGCATTTTCACTTAAACTTGCTAGACTAGATTTTAATCCAATCCATTTATTTAAAAATGCAGTAACTTTGGCTTTATTAGCAACCGATTTGTCTGCTAAATATTCTTTTACAACTACATCAAAAGCTATTGCATCTGAAGCATCTGGCGTGCAAGCATCTGCAAAAAGTGTAAATGGAGAATACGTTTGATACTCAACTCCACCTTTATTTCTCTTATATCCTTTTAATGGCTCACATACGTTAGAGAAATCACTTAATGCTGTAATATTTTGATTATTTGCTATGTTTCTTAAGATTACATCCTTGTTTCTAATATGGGTGATTCCTAGTTCTTCTAATCTAAATGAAACAACTGCTAATCTTTTGCGCAAGCTATTTAAATCTCTAACATCTTCTGCAGACCATAATCTTTCGGCAATAGCGGCTGTTCTTGGCCAAAGTCTTGAATCTATAGTTAAAGGAGTAACAAGTTCAGTCCACATTGTAGCTTCGCCACCTAATACTCTTGCTTTTTCTTCAGGGGTAAAATTGGCACTTTTAGGCAATGGATCATTTAAGTAATGAGCTTCTACACCTTGAACCAAATCAATATAATACCCATTAGACAAAACAGTTTTGTAACCATTTTTCACAGATTCAGTTAATGATTTTCCAACTGGTACTCCTTCGTTCGGACCTCTCCAAGCATGAATAATAGCATCTTTAGACATATCTTTTGTCATGATCTCTTCCCATCCCATCAACTGTTTACCATGTTTTTTAAGCATTGGTACTAATTTCATTGTAAAATAAGTTTGTAAGTCATGATTCGTTACTAACTTATTTTTCTTTTTAAACTCTTGAATTTTAGGGTTTGAATCCCAATCTTTACCTTCGTTTTCATCTCCTCCAATATGAAAATATGCACCTGGAAATAATGGACAAGTCTCATCAAATATTTCACTTAACAATTGGTATGTTTTAGGATTTGTTGGATCTAATGTAGGGCTAAAAACTCCTGCATTGCGTTCTATACTATATGTAGAAACTACCGCTGCTTTTGCACTGCCCTCTGAATTTCCATTAGAAACATTAATTACTTTACTTCCTATTTCTGGGTAAGCTGTTAAAATAGCAGATGCATGACCCGGAACATCTATTTCTGGCACTACTAGAATTCCACGTTCGTCTGCATATTTCACAATATCTTTAATTTCTTCTTGCGTATAAAAAAATCCATCCGACGCTAATTCAGTAAGCTTAGGATGCTTTTTTAATTGAATTCTCCATCCTTGATCATCTACCAAGTGCCAGTGAAAAACATTCATTTTCACAGCTGCTAAGGCATCTAAATTTCTTTTAACAACATCTACAGGCTGAAAATGTCTTGCTACATCCATCATTAGGCCTCTCCATGTAAATCTTGGAAAATCTGAAATTTGTGAAACTGGAAAATAGTAAGAAGTACTATTATTTTGTAACATTTGTAACAATGTTTCAAGACCATGTAATGCTCCTAAATCACTTGTTGCATTAATTGTAATTTGATTTTGTTTTATATCAAGATGATAACTCTCGTCTTCATATAAACCAATCTTACCACTCTTAGTGCAATTTATTTGTAATTGTGCTGTAGGTGCCGAATTTAACTTAGTCAAAAAATCTTGTTCAAAAAACAATCCAGTTCTTCCATCTAATCGTCTTAAAAAACGAGTTGCTGCACTAAAGATTCTTGGGTTTGGATTTCCTGTGATATTTACTCTAAACCCTTTAGTAACGGCAAATGTACCTTGGTTTAAATTTATTGTTTGTGGCCATGGCATAAGGTTTAATTGCTCTTTCTTTATTTGAGCATTTGCAACTATCCCAGAAAATAATAAAATCAATATATATTTCATACTTTTTGTTGTAAAAGAGCCTTTTGCAATCAATAAATATTGACCTAAAAACTCGGGTAAAAACAAAACTCAGAAGAAAACCAATTTGAACCTCTTTATCGCTAAGATTATCATCTGAATTTTGTAACTTAAATTATTCTAAATACTCTTTAAAG
>NZ_JAJMOZ010000026.1:0-25602 GCF_020991525.1 Flavobacterium sp. EDS | reverse complement strand
GGTTTTACCTGATAATGAACTTCCTGCGAGTATAAAGCCATAATCAGCTGTAGGTTGTGCATCAAATAGGTAATCGGCATGTTTGCCCCCATAGGATTTCTCCCAAAGGATATCTTGAGCGTGTATTAATAATGGGGATAATAAGAATAGGAATAGGTAGTTTTTTTTCATTATCTAAATTAATTTAAGGATATAAATAATTATCGTATTGTAAGTAAAAACCTAAATTGTATTACAATAATAGGAATACTTTTCGGTAACAACAATAAAAATTATAAAAAAATTATAATAATAAAACTACAAAATTTTAAATTACCAATAAAAAAAGTAAGAATAAAAGCTAATAATTAAGAAAAAACACCAGAATCAACTATTGAGCTAAGTAAAGACAAGAAAAGGGATCCCCTCCCTTTTTAGTTAGAATTATAAAGAAATGTTTATTATGTAAATGTTATTCTAAAAATTAATAATGCGATCAATTTATAAAGTCATGAAATTAGCTAGGCTAATACTTCTTTTTTAAATTAAAAAACCCCTTTACTGATTTTAGCAAAGGGGCTACTCAATTATGAGTAAGAAATATAAAATATTGGAGGACTAATGATAGTTGTAAATACAAAAGTTTTGTAACTGACGCTTATTCTAAAAAATTATTGAGAATCATATAGACAATAATTTACAAACTTCAGAAACAATTCATTGTTTACAAATGACAATAGCTAATCTTTCAGAAGAAGATAAAAAGAATTATAACTAATCCATTATTATGGTATAGATTCACAATAAATATACAAAGCTAATAATGTTGGCATTAGTATAACCGAAAATGAAGGTCCTTAAAAAATACAATAGTAAAAAAAGTACCAATAAATAACCGCAGTTCTATTAGGTTTATTTACAGTTTTTATTGAAAATCATTCTTTAGATAAAATAGTCAGTAAATCATCTAAATTTTTAAGTGTCATAGTAAACCCTTCTATAAATCCCATTTCAATCATCTTTTCTAAGCGATCAAGAGATTCATTATAAATACTAATATGTACAGTTGTTATTCCGTTTTGCTCATTAAAACTCAGATCCCATTCAGAACCAAGCGGTTCAATATTTTCATCTTTATCTGCAAAAGCACTGAACATTTTGAAATTAGTTTTAGGGGTAATAGAAGTATATTTCTGAATTGACCAATGCTCCTCTCCTTCTGGACTCACCATGGCATAAAATCGGTGTCCACCCACTTCAAAATTCATAAACTTTGTTTTCGATGACCATGGTTTAGGTGCCCACCATTGATCAAGAATTTCTTGTCTGGTAAAAGCATCCCATACCATCAAAAGGTTGCCTGCAAATGCTTTAGTTATGCTTGCCGTTTTTGTCGTTTTGTCAATGGTAAAATCAAATAGCAAATCGTTTTTCATTTTTTCTATTCTTTAATTGTTGATAGTACTACATCTAATATTCTTATGGCTTTTTAAGGATCGACTCGGTCAATCTGCTCCTTTTAGTAAATAAAACTAGTGATTTGTGTATGCAAATATACGAATAAAAGCACTTTTAGTAGTAACTACAATCAAATATAGATAATCTGTTTAGAAAAAAATCTGACAAAACAAAGAATCAAATAATTACATACAAACCTAACTAACAATAACTTGAGCTATATCAATAAATTTAATTAACATTTTTTTTTTACAAAAAAACAGTTAAAATTTGAGAGCTAATATTTTTAATATACATTTGTCCTACCTAATTAGTAGAACTAAATACATTGAAAAATATAAAATTTAAGACTCCAAAATACACTTCGCTTTGATAAAATACGAATCAATAGAAAATCTATTTGTCACCTAAATACAAGAATAAAAAAACTTCAATAAAAAAATTATAAAACTCATACAAGGCAAATCTTGTAAAAACCAATTCAAATAATAGTAATCAAAAAAAAAGAAATATGAAGAAACGAATGCAATACAAATAAAAAAAAACCATTTCTGTTGCAGCAGAAATGGTTGAGCTTAAAGAAATTGTACATCTCTAGAAGGAAAACGTAAATGGAATAAATCTGTTTACAGCTCCCTTATTTATTAAACTAAAACAAAGTAATGAAAAAAATAATAAATAGACATATATGCTTATGTATTTTATTGGTTTCTATAGGAATTAAAGCTCAAGAAACCAAAGCATTAATCCAATCTAAACTCGAAGGAATAGTAGTCGATGCTGCTACAAAACAACCAATTATTGGTGCATCAATAAACATTAAAGGAACTACACACGGAGCTGTAACAGATTTTGATGGGAAGTTTTATTTCCAAACAGGACAAAAACTACCTTACACATTATTAGTAAGCTATTTAGGATATAAAAAAGCAGAAGTCGTAGTTACTGGAAACCCAGTTACTATTACGCTTACTGAAGAACAAAATGCGTTATCAGAAGTAGTAGTTACCGCATTAGGAATTACAAAAGAAAAGAAATCTTTAGGATATACAACCCAAGCACTTAAAGGCAAAGAGTTGTCAGAAACAAAAGAAACTAATTTTTTAAATAGCCTTAGTGGTAAATTAGCGGGAGTTCGTATCACCAATTCGCAAGGAGATATGGGGTCTTCACGTATTATTATTCGTGGAGAAACGTCTATTTCTGGTAATAACCAACCATTATTTGTAGTCGATGGAGTTCCTGTAGATAACTCCCAATTAGGAAGTGTTGGTGGCGCTACTCGTGATTTCAGAAATGCAATTGCCGATTTAAATCCTCAGGATATTGAGACATTAACAGTCCTAAAAGGCCCTAATGCTGCCGCATTATATGGTTCTCGTGCTGCGCATGGTGTGGTTCTTATAACAACAAAATCAGGAAAAGGTCAAAAAGGACTGGGTATAAGCATTAATTCAGGCATAACAGTCTCTCAAGTTGCTACATTACCTAAGTTTCAAAATTCATTTGGACAAGGATCAAACGGGAAGTTTAGCTATGTAGATGGTAAAGGAGGCGGAATTAATGATGGTGTTGACGAAAGCTGGGGGCCTAAATTAGACGGGCGTCTTATTCCTCAGTTTAACTCAAAAGGAGTAGCAGTTCCTTTTGTAGCGCATCCTAACAATGTGAAGAACTTTTTTAATACTGGTCTTACCTATGACAATAGTATCTCTATAGCCAAATCAGATGAAAAATCAGATTTCCGTTTAGGAGTCAATAATCAAAAACAATTAGGAACAGTACCTAACAGCGAAATAAACAAAACTAACTTTACTGTTAACACAAACTACCAAATAGCTAAAAACGTAAAAATTGGGGTAACAGCCAACTATATTGTTACCACTGCTCCAACATTGCCAGGTGGGCCATCAGGTAATCGTGCTGCAGGTGTTATGCTTCAGTTTCTTTGGTTCGGACGTCAGGTAGATACTGAGGAACTTAGAAATAATAGAGATGTTAACTGGAACAACAGCTACTATAGCAATCCATATTGGAATGCTTATTACAATACTACTAGCCAACAACGCAACCGTTTTATAGGAGACATTCATTTAGAAGCAAAAATAATAGATGGGCTTCTTTTTAAATTCCGAACAGGAGTTGACTATTACAATGATCGAAGAAAATACGAAATTAAATATGGTACAAACGGAACTCCTTTTGGTTCTTATGCTGAAGACGCTTATACTGTAGATGAAAGAAACACTGAAGGTATCTTTCAATATACTAAAAAAGTAAACGATGATTTTAGCGTAGATGCCCTTGCTGGATTCAACATCCGTAACCATAAAGATGCAAACAATTACCAAAAAGCACCGCGTTTGGCTGTACCTGATTTATACACATTGACAAATTCAAGAGATCCGCTAACTTCTTCAAACTTATTTTCTGAATTAAAAGTGTATAGTGTATATGCTTCGGCACAATTGGGTTATAAAAATTATGCGTTTTTAAACGTTACCGGACGTAACGATTGGTCATCGACATTACCACGCAATAACCGTTCTTATTTCTATCCTTCTATTAGTGGTAGTTTGGTAGTATCTGATGCTTTGAATCTAAAAAGCAATACGCTTGATTTCTTAAAATTACGCGGTGGATGGTCTGAAGTAGGAAACGATGCAGATCCGTATCAATTGGCTACAGTTTACAATTTTCAAGCTGCATTCGACGGAAATCCAATTCAAACATCTTCTAAAAAGAAGCTTAATGAAAACTTGAAACCTGAAACAACTCGTTCTACCGAAGTAGGTTTAGAATCTTCTTTCTGGAAAAATAGATTGCATCTTGATGTTGCCTATTATAACACCAATAGTTTTGACCAAATTTTGGAAATAAAAACGACTACAGCTAGTGGTTATGATTCACAATTAATCAATGCAGGTAAAATAAACAACCACGGTATTGAAATTCAATTGGATGGAACTCCTATTCAAACTCCTAATTTTAAATGGAATGTAGGTCTGAATTATTCAAAGAATATAAGCAAAGTAGACATTCTTGACTATGAAAAACAGATTCAAAACTACACCATTGCTAGTTCTGGCGGCGTAGATGTATTAGCATCTGTAGGACAAGCTTACGGTGCGCTTTACGGAACAGCTTACCAGCGTGACGCAAACGGAAATATAGTGGTAGGTGCAAACGGATTACCACAAGCAGATCCGCAAAAGAAAGTATTAGGACATTATACTCCTGACTTTATGGGAGGTATTACAAATACATTGACGTATAAAAATATAGAACTTTCATTTCTTGTTGATGCAAGAGTTGGTGGAGAGCTTTTTTCAGGAACCAACAGAACTGGTAATTATACAGGTGTATTGGCTCAAACCCTTCCTGGTCGTGATGCAGCAAATGGTGGTTTAAATTATTATGTAACAGGAACTACAAAAACTTTGCTCCCAAATGGAACTGCAGCTCCAGTTGGCTCGGATGTATATGATGATGGAATGATCTTTAATGGAGTATATGCTAATGGAAGCCCAAATACTTCAGTGCTTAGTGCGCAGGAATATTACAAAGCGTCATACAATATTAGCGAAGCTTATATTTATAGCTCCACTTTTGTAAAACTAAGAGAAGTAAAACTTAGCTACAATTTTAACAGAGATTTTGTTAAGAAGCTTGGTTTTCAAGGTGCAAGTATCACTGCAACAGGCCGTAATTTATTCTTTATTTACAGAGATGTGCCCAATATCGACCCAGAATCAGCTTTCAATACCGGAAACGGACAAGGTTTAGAGAGTTTGGCTTTACCAACTACCAGAAGTTTTAGCCTTAATGTTAATCTTAAATTTTAAAAACACGAAATCATGCTAAAAAGAATATCATATATAACTCTATTTGCCTTGTCACTGATCTCTTGCAACGACAGTCTGGATGAAATAAATAAAAACCCAAATGCAACAGCAAAACCATTAGCCCCTTATCTGTTAACAGGATCATTAAAACAGGGAGCTGATTTGTATTGGGGATCAGATAGTAATTTTAATTCCTCTTTATTATTTGTGCAGCATTGGGCTAAAGTTCAATATACAGAGCCAGACAGATACGATGTATCTAACACCTCTTTTGCTCCTTTGTGGAATACAGGATATGCAACCCTGATTACTGATTTAAACACAATCCTGAATTTTCCAGATCAACAGGCAAATTCAAATTATAAAGGAATTGCATTAACACTGCGTTCATGGACGTTTTTGTTGCTAACAGACGCTTTTGGAAGCATTCCTTATAAAGAAGCAGGTCAAAAAGTAACGCCAGCCTATAATACTCAAAAAGAAGTATATACGGGCTTGCTAGAAGATTTAAAACAAGCTCAGTCTTTGCTAAATCCTGCAAACGGAACTGTAACAGGCGATTTGTCCTATAAAGGGGATATTTCGAAATGGAAAAAACTAGTGAATTCGCTTCGTTTGCGTATTGCATTGAGAATTTCAGACAAAGAACCTGCTTTAGCCAAACAAACTGCAATAGAAGCAACTACAGATCCTGCTGGGGTAATTAGTAACAATAACGAAGCTTTTAAGTTTGTTTATACCAGTTCGCCACAACAAAATCCAGCTTCGGCTTGGTTCGAAACTCGTGATGATTTTCGTATTTCGAAAATATTGGTTGATAAGTTAAATGAGTTAGCCGATCCACGTTTGCCTGTTTACGCTCAATTGCCATCAGATGCAACTGTAAATAAATATGTTGGAGCTGCTAATGGATTATCAAACAGTGATGCCAATAGTCAAGGTTTTGCTAAAACATCAAAACCGGGTACTTACTTCCTGACTTCGACATCGCCAGCTGTAATTGCTTCGTATTCTGAAACATTGTTCAATCTTTCTGAAGCAGCAGCTCGTGGTTACATTTCTGGAGATGCAGAACAACTCTATAAAAGTGCCATTACAGCATCGTTCAATCAATTTGGTATTACCGATGCAACAACTATTGCTAACTATCTTAATCAGTCAACTGTGAAATATGATGCAACAAATTATGCCAAATCGATTGGGACACAAAAATGGATTGCATTCTTCGGACAAGGTCTTGATGCCTTTGCTGAGTGGAGAAGACTTGATTATCCAGTATTAAAAGCAGGTCCATCAACGGTTTTAAATGGACAGATTCCTTCGCGTTTCTTCTACCCAGGCACAGAGCAATCATTAAACGGAAATAGTTACCAAGCCGCAGTAGCTGCTCAGGGAAAAGACTTGCTTACTACAAAATTATGGTTTGATGCAAAATAAACTTTAATAGTTCAAAGAAAAGAAATCAGTACTGCTGAAAATATTTTTCTTTTAGAATATTCAAGTTTTATCAAATCATCACTATTTACACAATAAAGAAGCTGTTCGAAAAGTAATTTTCAGACAGCTTCTTTTTTAATTTTTTAAAGTCTTAGAAAACATGATTGTCATATATATCACACCAGATAGGATTTGAAATTACGCCCAGCACCTCTACCCTATCTCATTGAGCATTGATCCAATTTTATCAATCAATTTGCTCGTTTTCTCACATGATTTCAAAAACAAAAATGAGACAACTGATGTATAAAAAACATAAAAGAAAGCCCATTTCTAAACTGAAATGGGCTTTTAAAATTCTAAAAATATCTTCTTCAATTTAGAACAAAGAAATCCTTAAGTTAAAAACTATTGAACTGGATTATACTTTATGATTTTTTGATTTATTTTTCCAAATATAGAGTTACCTTCATTATCATTCATTTCTATCGCTACCATATCACCAAATTTCAAAAAAGGTGTTGTTATCTCTCCTTTTTCGATCATTTCCAAACATCTGATTTCGGCAATACAACTTGATCCAGCAGCAGCTCCTTTATTTGCAACTGTTCCAGAGCCAATTATGGTTCCAGCCATCAGAGAACGAGTTTTAGCTGCGTGCTTAATTAATTGTCCAAAATCAAAAGTCATATCTATCCCCGCATTTGGTGACCCAATTTTTACTCCATTTATAAAAGAATGCAAAGGTAAATGTACCTTTCCTCCATCCCAATTATCCCCTAACTCATCAGGAGTAACAACAACAGGTGAAAAACTGGTCCACGGTTTAGACTGATAAAAACCAAATTGTTTTTTTAACTCATCTGGGATTAAATTTCTTAAAGACACATCATTAACAAGACCAATTAACTTAATATGTTTTTTGGCTTGTTCAGCATTAACTCCTGGTGGCACATCGTCAGTTATAACTACAACTTCAGCTTCCAGATCAATGCCCCAATCTTCATTCTCTACTTTAATATCATCATTAGCCCCTATAAAGGCATCCGAAGCCCCCATATACATCAGCGGATCTGTCCAAAATGATTCTGGTAACTCTGCATTTCTTGCTTTTCTAACCAACTCCACATGAGTTACATAAGCGCTTCCGTCTGCCCAATGATAGGCTCTAGGGATTGGAGCCATTATTTTTGCATCAGTAAAATCAAATATTCCGTCTATTTTTCCTTCTTCTAATTGTCCTGCAGCCACTCTCAAAAGACTTTCACATTTTTCCCAATTATCCATTGCTTGTTGCATAGTTGCAGCAATTGATGGAACTTTAACGGCTTTTGTCAGGTTTTTATTAACCAAAACTAATTGCCCATCTCTTGTTCCATTGTCGATTGTTCCTAATTTCATTTCTCTTTTTTTTGTAAAACTATAAAATTCTTTTTGATATCCAAAGCACAATATAGTCCATCAAAGAAACTGAAAAAATTGCCTTTTACCTCAAAAAAACAAGGTTACTTTCTTAACTTTTTGTGACAAAAAAGATACTAATTCCAAAAGTTTATAAAGATAAATAGGCCTTAACTGACTACTATTACATAATTTTGTGATGCATGAAGCAACTTGCTTCTTACCTATTATACTATGAGCAATACATTTTCTGACAACAGCCAAATAGGAATGGCAGCTACCTTTTCTGAGCTTGTGCATACCGATTTCAAAGGAGAAATGAATGCGTTATGCTGGCACAGAAATCTGGATGGCGATTTTAAAGAGATTGTAGCCCTATTATCTTTACAAGAAAATATAACCGAAGTTTTCCCCGAAGATTTACTCGCACTCCAACTCTCAGAAAAAGGAAATACAGCAAGAGAAACAATCTTAAATGATTTACAATTATTGGCTGATTTTGGCGCTTCGCCTTCTCTTAATTTGCTGAAGTGTTATGAACGTGATGATGAATTTGATTTCATTTCTACAGATGTGTATTCGTTTCATGTAGATCGTTCGCCCATTGCAACAGATACTTTTTTATGCACCTATCACGGAGCGGCAAGTGATATTATTTCTAATTCGCAAGCAGAACAAAAAATTCTAATTCCAGAAATCCGAGCCAAGCTAAAAGAGCTGCATGATGGACCAGAAGAAGAATTCGAAAACTTTCTAGAAGAAAATTATTTTGATTTGCATTATCAGGTAAATGCAGATGCAGAACCTATTAATTTAGGATTGGGGCATCTTTGGCGACTGGCTGTAGATCATCCTAAACAACAAGTACTGCCTTGTATTCATAGAGCTCCAATCGAAAATGAAGGAGAATATCGGTTGTTGCTGATTTGTTGAGTAAGTTGCTGGAAAATACATTTATACCCATGAAATCAGGTATTGTTTTTTATATTTGACATTAGTAAATTTGTTCTTTATCAAAAATAATCATCATGAAGAGTAAGAGTATAAACGGTTCTTTAGTAATGAAATTAACTTTTTTAAAAAATAAAACAGCAAGTCTGGTAAAACAACTTCTTTTTGTGATGCTTCTTCTTCCATTTGCTGCATTCTGTCAAAAGACAGTTGCACCAGGCAGCAAGGATATCAATACCAAATACATTAAACCCGAAAAGTCCCTTTATACAGTATATTATGTTAAGGATACAAGCTGGGTAAAGCAAGGATCATTGACTTATGATATTGTTGCGGCAAATAATCAGTTGAGTTTAACCAATTCCTATACTCCAAAAGACAATTCCAGAACCAGCACTCGCACCACTGTAGCAAATCAGCAAACACTAAAACCGATCAGTTATACCAGCGACGAAAAGAATTCAAAATTAAATCTCGACTTTGGTGAGACCGTTACAGGTAATTACTATTCTAAGAAAACCAAAAAGGATAAAAAACTGAAATTGCATCCCAAAGATGCTTATATAGACTGGAACTGGACCGATCATCTTATAGGAACATTACCATTAGATGTTGGTTATAAAGCACGCTTTCCACAATTCTATTATAACGACGAGTCGAATGTACTTGTAGAATACTATACCATCAAGGAGGTAAAAAGCTTTATCTACAACTCTCCCAGAACAGGTAAGCACGAAACTTGGCTTGTTACAGTTACAGAAGAAAGTACCAATGCCATTTATAATTATATTATAGACAAAAAAGACCATCGTCTGTGGCAGAGAGAAATGTCAATGGGCAAAGGAATGTGGGAAATCACAGTCAATGAAGAATTGGACTATCAGCCAATTAAAAACAAATTCAATAAAGAAGAAACTGCTCAACAGATTTCTAAAGGCAATAGTGTTATTATTGGTACTGCCTATGCAAGATCAGATTCAGGTAAGAAATTGGGTGGTTTGGTCAATACAGCTAAAAAACAATATGCTCCAAAAGGCACGGAGATTACACTTTTTCCAAATTCTGCTTATTATGAGGAATGGGTAGAAGTCAACAAGAAAATTCGTAAACAGAAAAAAATGCCAGAAGTTCCGTTGAATGCTGATTTTGGTTATTCTGTCAAAAAAGCCAAAGTGTATGATGATCAAGGGCATTTTGAGTTCTCAGATCTAATGCCCGGCACCTATGTTGTTATGGCCAGCTTTGATTTTTCTAACTCTTATAACTATTCGTATGTATCTGGCTATACCAATTATTATAACTATTGGGGTTATACAGGTTCCTCTACAAATTACGGTTCTGCCAGACAATCCTATATTGATAAGGCCAATGTTGAAAAACGTGTAACCATAGATAAAGATGGCGATAAAAAAGAAGTCAACTTAAAAGAATAAAAATAGAAAAAGTGTAAAACGGAGCGTTTGCTGTGGTTTGATAATTGTAAAATAGTTCATCGCGAACCCCCTTAATAATGCTATCTAATTTTTCTTGCTAACGCGAGTGTATCGCTCGTGGATGTAAACCAATATAATCTCTATAAATATCTTTTCGGCAAACTCTTGCTAGATTCTTATTTTATTTAGTTGCCTTTTTTGTGTTCACGAGCGAGACACTCGAGCCAGCTTGGGGATTACAAATCTGCGCGATCGGAGAACAAGTTTTTATCTTCAATTTTTTATAAAACTGTATATATATATTTTCTATCTTCATTGTTTTTAATATGTTTGAAAATTATGTCTGTAAAAATTAAAAGCCACAAAACAATTAAAAATACTATTGTTCAACAAATTGAATGCTATAATGCAGAAGGTAAAATAGTAAGAGATGAAAAATATGAAGAAGGAATAGTTGTATCAGTAGAAATTTACAGATATGAATATCAATACAGTTTGATGGAACGATTTAATAGTGAAGGAATATTACGTAGAAGAGATGAAACATGGTACAATGAAAATAATAAAATAGAAAAAGAAAAGCTAGGTTTTGAAACGTATTATTATCAATATGGAGAGGATAAACGGCTTCTTTCTATGAAGAAGTTTGATTCAGAAAATAATATCGAAAATAGTATAGATTACAGTTATGTTGAAGATTACGAATACAGAAAGTTTTTTAATTCTTCGGGTATTTTGGTTTCACTTGACATTACCAAATATAATGAGGCTAAAAAGCCTCTCAGAACAATCTATTTTAAGATACCACATCATGATTTTATCGGCTCAGACGAATCTGAAGGATATAAAGAGTTTTTTGAAATGATGAAAGTCTTTGGTTTTGATAAAAATGGAAACAAGGTAGATACCAAAATCTCGATGTACTTTTTAGAAAAAGAAACCGTTTTTGAATACGATCAATTTGGAAATACGATATCAGAAGAAAGGTATGATTATGATAGTGAAAGTTTAGAAGATAAATTAGTATTTAGAGGTGGAGATTATAGTTACTATAATGAAAATAACTTGTTGATTAAATATCACTCTTTCGAAATAAAAACAGATTGGGACGATGAGCTTTGTTATTTGTACGACTATGTTTTGGATGAAAAAGGAGTGATTATAGAAAAATCAACAGACAGCGGTTTTAATAAAATAATTGAGAAATTTAATTATAATAGCGAAGGAACATTAATCAGTTATGTTGAAAATCGGAATGATGGTGAAGAAATAAAAGAAATTCTTTATGACGATTTTGGTAATAAGATTTCTGAAATTACAGAGTTAAATTTTGACGGTGAATATGAAAAAGACATTAAAGAATATGAAATTGAATATTACTAATTTTTTATAGGTAACAAGATATTTAAATATGGTGTTTATAATTTTAATAATAATATCGTTTATATTCATTGCAATAGCGGTCAGCAAAGAAATGTCTAAAAATGACACAATATCTTGGATATGCGCTACGATAGCGCGGAAATTCTTTCTGTGCCCGTTCTTAATATTAATAAAAACTGATTTTTTTTACAATATGATGAGATAAACTTTGCGGGCACGGATTACAAATCCGCGCTATCGGGTCATTTTGAGTTCTCAGATCTAATGCCAGGCACCTATGTTGTTATGGCCAGCTTTGATTTTTCTAACTCTTATAACTATTCGTATGTATCTGGCTATACCAATTATTATAACTATTGGGGTTATACAGGTTCCTCTACAAATTACGGTTCTGCCAGACAATCGTATATTGATAAGGCCAATGTGGAGAAACGTGTAACCATAGATAAAGATGGCGAGAAAAAAGAAGTCAACTTAAAAGAATAAAAATAGAAGGGGGAAATTCTTTTGAACGATGACACTTGGTTTAAGTTTCAGGATAAAGCAAATCCAATATCTCCAGACAATTGGATGGGGTTAATTAATAGACAAAAAAAGATTTTGCCGATTATAACACCACAAGAAGAAGAAATACTAGCAAAAGGACATTTTAAAGTAAAATAAAATTATGAAAACAATTGATTTAAGTACAATAAATCCCTACGGATTAACAGAAGCAATACTAATTGAAAAAAAAGTCACTAACGAAATTGTTTTTAAAGTAAAAATTTTTAATACAAGCTTCAATACAATAGTTGATTGGGTACCATTGCATTCAAATTCTAATGTAAATAGTTTAGTTTATCTTTTGAATACAGATTTATATTTTGCTTCAGAATTTACAAAGATTAATCAACTACAAGAGTTTTTTGATCAACTTTTATCTATTAATGAACATATTGATTCTACAATAATAGAAGAATATAATGCCATTAAGCAAATATGTGAATCAGCTCTACAAAATGGGAATTCTCTATTTTTAAAATTGGATGATTAATTATCAGAAATATCTCGCCCCATTAGCGTATGAATCGTGTTTTTAATTTTATACCAAGCCAAATTCATTTGATCCGGATCGCTCGGATATTCGCAACGATAGCGCAGAAATTCTATCCGTGCTCGTTCCTCTACTAATAAAAACTAATGTAAAGTATTTAAAAACTAGATTTTCTTTTTAATATATTTTGCAGACACGGACTACAAGTAATGCTGGTGATATGATTAGGTTTGTCTTAAAAAAACATGTTACTGATAATGTTTTAGGAGAAGACTTATGTGATTTACCATCAAAAGAAATAGGAAATTATATTGATAAAATTATAGAGAAGCACAATGAAACTTTTAATTACGGCATGTTATGGCAAGTACGAATAATTATTGTCGCTCAACTATGTCGAAACATTAAAATTAGTGATGATGAATTTAATGAGTTTGCAAATAAAATAGTGCAAGAAGAAAAAGGAAATGCTTCACATTATGAAAAATTTATAAGGAAATATCAAACTCGAATGGAGAAAGAAAATATATCATTTAACAAAGAGAGATGGAGAGAATTTATCAAAACCGATTTAAACCAAGACTTTAATATTAATTCAATATTTCCTTAATATTCCAAAACAATAAAGAGACTCGAAAGTCTCTTTGTGAATTAATATATCTTCTATAAATAATTATTTAGCAATTAATCTTTCAAGCCTCTCCATCATTTCATCTTTCTCTTTCAACATACGTTCAAACAAAACAATTTTCTCTTCGTGAAGTTTTTTTAACTCTTCAACAGAATTGAAGTTGAATGAAGAATTAGGATTTCCAACACAAGCATTATCTCCAAAAGTATTAGAAATGACATTTATAGCTTGTTCTTCATCAAAATTCTGAAAAGCTTCTACAGGAATTCTTAATACAGCTGAAATTTGTTTCAGCAGATTGTCTTCAATTACATCTTTCTGCTCCAGCATAGAAATTTTCTTCTGATTCCAGTCTTCTCCCAGATCATAAGCTAATGCTTCCTGCTTTATGTTTAGCATTTCTCTAAAACGTTTTACGTTTCTTCCCTGATGTATTTTCTGTTCCATAATGAATATCAATTTTCTGAAGGTTCAAAGATAAAGCCATTTGCGTAAAAATCGTGAATTTCAAAGATAAAAAAATATATCATAATACATACTTTTTGTCAGATATTATATCCGTTTTAGAATAGATTATCCTTTTTAAAGAATAGAACTTCGTTTGTAAATTTTAAATCTCTTGAGTATGAAAAAGAATAAGATATCCTTCGAAACAAGCTTTTGGCCAGGACATGTGGCAGGAAATCCATTTAAGGCAATTGATGCCTTTTTTGCCTATGCCGATCTGGACTATTACAAACAGAACTTAACTGAATTGGTAGTTTACAGCTATAAGAGAGAAATCTACAAAGCCAACAATCCCTCTGATGCTTTTGTTTTTTATACTGCTATAAATATTTTTCTTAAAGTGTGTTACTGCCTGCAAAAGAAAAGCAAAAAATGGAAAGTTACAGCCTCTTTGCACTCTGAAACACTATTTCATCTTTCTTCCCTAACGAAGGAAGAATACGATAATCCTTTTATAGTATTTCAAAAAGCATTTGAAGAAAAAACTCTTGAAGAATTTGAATCATTTCTATGTCAAATCATGGAGCTTTCATTGGCTCCTTATGATGGAAATCCTTACTCTGACCTAACGACGTCCTATATTCATTTAACCAAAATGCTCGATGCAGTGGCACTAATGAAAGAAAGAGGCATTGAGAAAATCAAGAAATCTCCTGAATCTGTGTGCTAAAAAACTCCATAATTAGCTAGTAATCATTTTTAGGTTTGAGACTAAATAGAAGTTCTAAATAAATTATTATTTAATCAAACCTAAATTATATATTCTCGCAAAAGCACAAAGAAGCTAAGTAAGCTATCCAGTTGGGGATTGAACTAAAAATCCATTTTAATCTCTTAAATGATTTTAAAGAAAATGACAATCTGTTTTTAAGTCAAAAAAATCAATATTAAATTTTCTAACAAAAAGGCAGAGTTCTAAATAACTTGAGCCATGTTTTCAGCGCAAGGCGTAGAAGAAATATCAATTTCAGTTTGGTTTAATTCACTATATTTTTAATTCTATCCTTTAAAAGATTAAAAGCAGTATAAATACCTGTTGCTATTTGATTTTTTTACTATAATTTCATCTCAAATTCAATTAATATAATTTACAAATTTATTATTGTAAAAATCTATAGAAAAATACTTAGATCGAGCAATGTATGATTGTAATTTTTCCTCCTTTACATTTATTATTAATGAGTTAGATTATGGGAAACCGTATTTTTTTATTAATTGAAATGTAATATTTCTATAAAAAGTGTGTAAAAATTAAGCATTTATAAAACTATAAGTAGGTGGGCAGATAACAAAACATCTCAAGATTTACTAGGATTTAAAGTTCATGCAGATTTGATCATAGATGTCATCAATGATGACCCAATTTTGCCTGTTACAATAGAGGTTTCACTTTAAAAAACATACCTTCCTGTAAAGGTTTAATTGCAGGGGAAGAACCGAAAAGCCTTATGAGTAGGAAAACAATAAAGTAACATTATGAATAATATTAGAATTCACCCTTCAATAGGTGTAGCAAGGCTTGGAAATAGCCCCGAAGGAAAGTTATTAGTGCCTAATAAAACAGGAGGTTTGCCGCATCAGTACAATTTGGATAATCTTGATCAATATGACAATATTAATCAAAGTAAATTATCAACTGAAAACTTTAAAGATGAATTTGGACTTATTAAAAGACAAGGTCAACCATTTAGAGTTTATGATGAACAAGGAACAGAAATAACTTTAGATTATCCAGATGTAGAATATATAGAATGGACTGTTCATTTAGCAAATAAAAAAGCGGAATGGTATGAATACCATGAACTACAAGGAAATCTATTATATCCTCAAAACTCCTATAAAGAGAATGGGAAAAGATATACTGATGGTGTTTTTCCATTAAGAAATAAAGATAATAAAAAAAGACGCGAACTAATATTAGATACTGGAAGTAGAAGTATTCTAATCGATAAAAATTCTAATAAACAAGCTGCTTATTTCACAAGTAATAGCGAGAAAGACTGTAAAAAAAATTTAGCTGAAGGGAAATATGGAACTCCTATAAATACTCTAGGGGAAATTCATACGGACCAGAAGGGAAGATTAATCATTTTTGGTGGTCATGGACATACTTGTGGAGAAAAAGACTTAGCAGGTTACGGTGGTGGAGACACATGGCATGACGATATTTCTGATGGTTCAGTGGTTTGTAAAGTTAAATTTAAAAATGGTAGTACTCATGAAGCAAATGCATGGTGTATTGTTGGTTCGCCAGATTTTGCTCCTGAGATTGTCAACATTTCGACTTTATATGATACGATGCTGGATTTAGCAATCAATAATTTTAAAACACAATTAATTGGTGCAAAAGGAGAAAAAGTAATTAATGATGGTAAATATAATAATGATTATATCGCTATTTACGAACGTGATATTCATCCTATTTTCGAAAGAATGGCGCGTTACCAATGGGTAGGCAATGTACAACCTATGGTTAATTTTGGTTTATTTACCTATGATCATAAATTAGATGTGTCTACATTAGATGATAAAAAAAAGGAAGCTATTCTAACAAACAGAAAAATTATATACGACTATTTCAGACAAATAGATGGGCTTTCAAAAAATGATGACGGTAAAACACCTCGTTTTGAAGAGGAGGATACTAGAAAGTTTTATCATGAGTCTCATTATAATGGTCCATCATTAGTGGAAGATGCTAAAATGAGAGACAAATATCCTCAGGATGAATATCCTCAAGAATATTTATTCAAAGACCACGCAAAAAATTTAAAAACTGAAGGTGAAAATGAGATAATAGAATTCGGTAATTTGTTTCCTCTAATGCCATTAAATTCAGGTTCTAGTTCTCCAAGAAATGAAAATCCATTAAAGTTTGTATCATTAACAAAAATACAAGTATTTTTATTAAAGCAATGGTCTGAAGGTAAATGTATAAGTAATGAAGATTTCAAAGAAGAAGATCAACCTTATTATAAAGATTCAATTAGTATTGGGAATTGTATTGGTTTGCCGATGAGTCCAGGAATTGAAGTTACATGGTCGGTCCATAATCCTGTTATTTATGACGGACCTTTTTCAATTAGACATGCGGAAATAAATAATAATTTATTAACTCTCACAAGAGATGAATGTGAGGGAGGTGGATGCGAACCTGGAGATTTAACTAAACGTATGGCATGTCCATGGCAAGCAGATTTTATAAACTGTTCATTGCAAACAATTAATTTTTCAAATCCTGCACAAAATAGACATTATGTAGTAAATGATAATGTTGATCTAAATAATGCAAAAATAGACGACGAAAGTATTGATCGTAAATTTCCAGCACCTATATATTATACGTATTGGTGGCCCGCCCAAAGTCCTTGGGAGGTAATCGTTGGGGATTTTACAATCAAACGTCAAGTGGCGAATGGCGGTTTTGAAGCGGGGAGACAAATGCTTTATCAAAGAGGTATTAATAGTTACGACCAAATGGTAAATTATTGGGATACTTTAGGCTTCATTCGCGATGTTAACTACAAAAATCCAGGTTTCCCTTATATTGTAGAGACTGAAAGAAATCATGAATTCTATACTGCAAAAAAGCTCCCTGTTGGTGAAATTATGCATACTGGTAGAGATAAAGATGTTGAAATACCTGTGTTTTATATCGAAGACTGGAAAGCTAATATGGCAAGAATAAAACAAAAGGAAAAAGAGACGAATGAAGAATCTGAAAATCAAAATAAACAACAATTTATCACAGCATCTATTCTATCTAATCCTTTGACTTCTAATGATGAAAATGAAATTGTTAGAATTGGAAATGAGAGTACTTATAAAGAATATAAGAAGAGGTTAATAGAGTCTATTAAATCTACTTCATTGAAAAACTTAGGTTCAGATTCAAGAAGATAATCTATGAAAACATTTAATACGGATGTACTTATAATTGGTGGAGGTCCAGCAGGGGCCTCTGCCGCTGTAAGTATACTTAAATATTCAAAACTAAGTGTCGCTATTGTTGAAGTTTCAAATTTGGAAACTGTTAGAGTAGGTGAACAGGTTAGTAAAAGTATTTTTGATTTTTTAAATCATTTAGGTTTAGAAAAGTCAGATTTTGGCGATGATTGTTTTTTACCCGGTTATAGTAGTAATGCAGCTTGGGGTAATAGCAAAATTAGTTCAAGACATTCTATTCAAAGCACAGAAGTCGATAGCTACCAACTAAACAGGGATATTTTTGATTTAGTGATGCTAAGTAAAGCACAAGAAAAAGGTGCCTCTCTTTTTTTAGAAACAAAATGTATTTCGTTCAATAAAAATGCAGATAACTGGGAAGTTGAAATCAACAATTCAGATTTAGGAACTATTACAATTGTATCAAAATATTTGATTGATGCTAGCGGTAGACAAAGCCATGTAAGTAGACAATTAGGCGCCAAAATATCGAAAGCCGATGGACTTGTTGCAGTTGGTGCTTTCCTTGAATTTAATACGGATAAACCATTAGAACACGAAATTTTCCTTGAAACTGTAGAAGATGGTTGGTGGTATTATGCTTTATTGCCCAATAATAAAATATTAGCTACCCTATTTACAGATGCTGAAATTATTAAAGAAAAACGATTAAATAGTATCGAAAATTGGTCTAATGCATTGCAAAATACAGTTCACATGAAGCATAAAGTTTCTGGTACTGTTTCGCATGAAAAACTATGGGTAAGAAATGCCTTTTCTCATATTACAGATTTTAGTATGATTACCGATTTTATTGCCATTGGTGATGCAGCGGCTTCATTCGACCCTATTTCATCTATGGGAATTGGTTTTGCTATAAGTTCTGCTTGCAATGGCGCACTCGCTATTATAGATGGCGGTACAGAACGTATCGCGACCTATCAATCCGACTTATATAATATTTACAATCATTACCTCGAAACAAGAGCACAGTATTATCATCAAGAAGTACGTTGGTTAAATAGTGCTTTTTGGAATGGTAAAAACTAAAATTGATTGTCCTTTTTAATCATAATCCTGTGATAACTACTCAAAATCAATTTATTCGCTTCAGTCGAGCAATAATTGTATTCGAAAAAATGAGAGCGGGAAATTCAAATAATTATTATAAACCCGATCGCGCAGATTTAACTCCGCAACGATAGCGCGGATTTTCAATCCGTGCCCAAAAAGTAATTCCTTTAAAAGCTCACAAATAAAAAGTAAAACTTTCCATTATACTTTTTATTTTTATAAGAAAAAAGATCATGTAGGCAAGATACAAAGCAACAACAGAGGAAGCATATTTTAAATCTATAGCCTTCCAGAAAATATTAACAACAATTGAAATTTTTGATTTGCATTGCGTCCAATCTTTGCGGGCACGGATTACAAATCCGCGCTATCGGGATCAATACAAAGCTTTGCGAACTTAGTGTCTTCTATCTGTAAAATTAAATCTTAACGTACTTTACGTTTATTTTTTTTGCCACAAATATACTTCGTCACGTTTAAAATGATGCATCAATACTTCACATTAAGATTTAACTTTCTGATACAAAATACAAACCCTCCTGAAATATCTGAAGGGTTTTGTAATTACCATTTATTAATGACAAACATACATGCTAATCATCAGTATATTCAATAAGTAAATCACCTTTCTCAACCAAACTGTTTTCATTGAGGTGAATTTTGTGTATGATTCCAGATTTACCCAATACCGTATTTTCCATTTTCATGGCTTCAATTGTAAATAAGGGCTGATCTTGTTTGATTTGTTCTCCTTCTTTTACCCAGATCTTACTTAATAATCCAGGCAAAGGAGCGCCAATTTCAGCAGTTGTTAATGCTTTTCGATTTTGTATATTCGTAGTTTTTATAGCTATATCTTTTATTTCAATGGCCTTGGTTTGTCCATTTAGTTTAAAATAAACCGTTCTTATTCCTTGTAAATCAGGCTCAGATTTATATAAAAATTTCACTATAATAGATTTTCCTTCAGAAATATTAACGATTACTTCTTCATTAGGTTTTAATCCGTAAAAAAATGTAGTAGAAGGAATCACACTCACATCTCCATATTTTTCAATTGTTTTAAAATAATCTTCAAAAACTTTAGGATAAAACAAATAGGATAAAAAATCAGCTAATGTACAGGAAAGAGAAAATTTTTGCTGAAAAATTTCAAATTCGTTATCAAAATCTATAGGGGTTAAATGTGCATTGGGCAAATCTAAAAATGGTTTTTCTTTTTTGAGAACCATTTGTTGAAAATCTGCTGGCCATCCTCCATCTGGTTGCCCCAACTCCCCTTTAAGCATTCCTTTTACAGAATTAGGAAAGGACAAAGTGGTGCCTTGATCTAGAACATCTTGTTTGCTCAAATTACTGCTAACCATAAACATGGCCAGATCACCCACTACCTTTGAGGAAGGCGTTACTTTTATAATATCACCAAGTAAACTATTGGCATCCTGATACGCTTGTTTAATGTCTGTCATTCTAGTCTCTAAGCCTAAGGAATAAGCCTGAGGTTTTAAATTCGAATATTGCCCTCCTGGAATCTCATGTTTATAAACTTCTGCTGTGCTTGATTTTAAATCAGACTCAAAAGGATAATAATACTCCCTGATATCTTCCCAGTAATTACTGTATTGATTTAGTTTTTCAACATCAAGTCCCGAATCGCGAGGGGTTCCTTTTAAAGCTTCTGCAAAAACATTAAAATTAGGTTGTGAGGTAAGTCCTGACATAGATGATAATGCAACATCGATAATATCAACCCCTGCTTCTACTGCTTTAAGATAAGTAGCAGACTGTATTCCAGCGGTATCATGGGTGTGCAAATGTATTGGAATAGCAATAGATTTTTTTAATTCGGTTATTAATTTTTCGGCAGCATATGGTTTCAATAAACCAGCCATATCTTTTATACACAAAATATGAGCGCCTGTATCTTCTATTCTTTTAGCGAGATCCAAATAATAGTTGAGATTGAATTTAGGACGCTCAGGATTTAGAATGTCTCCTGAATAGCCCATACAAACCTCTGCAAGCGAATCTGTATTTGTAAGTACAGCATTAATACTGTTCTTCATATTATCGATACTATTGAGTGAATCAAAAATTCTAAATACATCTATCCCCTTTTGAGCAGATACTTCAATAAATTTTTCAACCAAATTATCAGGATAAGCAGTATACCCCACTCCATTAGAACCTCTAATCAGCATTTGCAACAGTACATTGGGCATCGCTTTTCTCATTTGTTCCAAACGACTCCAAGGGCATTCATTCAAAAATCGCATCGCAACATCAAATGTGGCTCCACCCCAAACTTCCATAGAGAACATTTCTGGGAAGTCTTTCGTAAATGTTTCTGCAAAAGGCATCATATCGATCGTACGCACTCTGGTAGCGAGCAATGACTGGTGCGCATCTCGCATCGTGCAATCGGTATACAAAATTTGGTTTTGTTCTTTAATCCAGTTTGAAAATGCTTTAGGTTTTAACTCTTCTAATAGTTGTTTGGTTCCATTAGCATGAAAAGCACTTGATGGGATTGGTAATTTTGGAGTCAGAAATTTTTTCTCAGGTACAATAAAGGGAACATCTGAATTACCATTGACAATTATATTTCCGATAAATGCCAAATTCTTAGTTACATTATCGGATTTTCTTTTGATTTTCATCAATGATGGATTATCTCCTATAAAATTCACCGTAATATTTCCTGCTTGAAAATCGGGATGAACAATTAAGTTTTCTAAAAAAGGAATATTGGTTTTAACCCCTTCAATAGTAAATTCTTTCAGCGTTCTTAAAAGACGCTGACTCGTTCCTTCTAATGTTCTTCCTCTGGCAGTAATCTTTACGAGCATAGAATCAAAAAAAGGTGAAATCTTAACTCCCGAATAAGAGCTTCCTTCATCTATCCTGATGCCATAACCTCCAGCATTTCGATACGCAATAATAGTTCCATAATCGGGTGTGAAATCATTAGCCGGATCTTCGGTAGTAATCCTGCATTGGATTGCAAAACCACTACATTTTAAACTTTCTTGTCCCATAATATAAATTCCTGGACTGGACAGTTGGTGACCGCAAGCAATAAGAATTTGACTTCTAACAATATCAATTCCTGTTACTTCTTCTGTAACAGTATGCTCTACCTGGATTCGGGGATTTACTTCTATGAAATAAATGTTTTCTGCTGCATCGACTAAAAATTCAACCGTTCCAGCATTATTGTAATTTACTTTAGTTGCAATACTAAGTGCATACTTGTATAACTTATCTTTTGTTTCTTGTTTTAAATTTGGGGCTGGAGCAATTTCGACCACTTTTTGAAATCTTCGCTGTACACTACAATCACGCTCAAATAAATGGACAATGTTTCCATAATTATCTCCTAATAATTGTACTTCAATATGTTTGGGGTTTTCAATGAATTTTTCAAGAAATAACGTATCATCACCAAAAGCTGTTTTTGCTTCTCTTTTTGCTTCGTTAAACAAAGCTTCTAACTGATTGGGATTTCGAACCACTCGCATACCACGGCCTCCCCCACCTGCTGCGGCCTTTAACATTAGTGGATAGCCTATGCGATTTGCTTCTTCTTGAGCAATAGAAAACGAAATAAGGTTTCTTTTGCTGTCTTCAATTAAAGGTACATTGGCAGCTAATGCGATTTTTTTGGCAGCCACTTTGTCTCCTAATTGTTCCATGACTTCTGGATTGGGGCCAATCCATAAAATTCCATTTTCTGCACATTTAGTAGCAAATAGTACATTCTCTGATAAAAAACCATAACCTGGATGTATCGCCTCCACTCCTTCGGCTTTGGCTACTTTTATGATTTCATCAATATCAAGATAAGGTTTTAAGGGATCTGTATCTTTGCCAATCTGATACGCTTCATCCGCTTTGTAGCGATGCAGGGAATACCTGTCTTCGTAGGTATAAATCGCTACAGTTTTAATTTTTAATTCCGCGGCAGCGCGAAAAATACGTAGTGCAATCTCTCCTCTATTTGCAACTAGTAATTTTGAAATTGTTCTCATTTTAATAAATTAAGTTAAATATCCACAAAATAAAAACGACTTATTTTGAACAACTTCTGAGGATAAAATCTATTAATTTATATTGCTTAAAATCCAATTCTTCTCAGACTCCTTCCAATGGAATGGATAATAAATAAAGTAATTCTCTTAATTCAGGTCATTCAAAATAAAAACCATTTTTTATAGCTTCAGGAATCCTTTCTTCCCGTATTTGGTGTTCAAATTCATTGTTATATGTATTATAATTATATTGATAATCATCATTTCTTCCTAATAAAAAACTGATTTACAAGGCGCAACAAATATATAAAAGTTCTTGAGTTGACCACGTTCAAACTAAAAATAAACAATGTTATTTTCATTTCTGAAAGTTTCTTTTGAATCAGGCTTTGATATGCTGGGGATCTAAAATCATTTGCAAATAAAAAAACATAAAAAAAGTCCAATTCCTAAGAATTGGACTTTTCAGCTTGTGGCCTTAACTGGACAAATTTCTATAAATTTTATGGAAGATTTGAAGATTTTGCCTTACTGTATACAGAATCTGTCTTTCAATGGCATCAGATATTTGGTTTAGATATACTGTAATGGATTAATGTAAAAAATTGATTTATTTACATATCTTATTTTGCCACAAAATGCACTCAATATTTTTTTGACTAGTTAATACAAAAAGAAACAGCCTTAAAATTCTGTGGTAAAAAGTATATCAACTTCAATTAGGTCATAAAATTTTGCTACCCTTTTGTTCCGTTTCGAATGAAAATGAGTATTTCAAAACACCATAACTCACTAAAAATGAGTACTTATACGGGTAAATAGATCGGCGAAGTAGATTATATTTGATAGTATTTTCACTATTAACCAGTGCTATCAAAATACATTGCGCCTTAAATCCTCCTCTTATGAAAAAAACGTTACTTTTCTTCGTGTTTTTACTTTTCAGCTGTTCTCCGATAGGTACCTTATACAATGATTTCGGAGACCTAAAAGAGCAGCAGACTTACACAGCAATAAATGAACCTATCCGAATTTATATAGACCGCCATGGGGATGTGTATCCAGAATTCAAGATCAATTCTGATCTTTTTCGAAGTAATGGCTCTATCCTAGAGGATGTTTATATTAAAGATCATACTACACTTTTGAATGTTTTCAAGGGTGAAAATATTCCTTATGAGACAAAGAAGACAACAGCTGAAAATATAACTGCTTTACAATTACATTTGGATCAAAAATATAGTAATCTGATTGACAAGGCTTCGGGTACTAAGACTATTATTTATCTCATTCACGGTTACAATAATAACGCAGATCGAGCTTCAATAGCTTTTAGCAGGTTAAGAGTCGCTGTCACCCAACTGAAACCCAATATGAATTTTCAGTTTGTCGAAGTGTATTGGGATGGTTTGAATAATGGTGACAAAATTTTCAATACCGTTAAAATTTGGAATAATGCCCAATTCAGTGCCGCACGGGCAGGTCTAGGATTAAGAAGGATATTAAACAAAACGAAAGCAGAACACTCTTATGTGATTACTCACAGCCTCGGTGCAGCGGTTATTATAGAAGCTCTTTTTAATGCCAAAAGATTTAAAGACAGTTTTTATGTGGAAGATTCCCTAGGAATTGAAATCAAACAATTACATAATAACGAAATCTATAATTCTCCATCCTCCAGATTCACAGTAGGTATGTTGACTCCTGCCATACCCGGAAAGAATGTTTTTCAAGATTACTATCAAAGGACAGTAAAAGGAAAGGATATTCAAGAAATTACAGTGCCTTACCAATTTATCAATGGGTTCAATGAGTATGATATTGTTACCACAAAATGGATATTTAGCAAATATGTGGGAGCTACTACACTCTCCTGCAATGAAGAGGAGCATGAAAAAGTTCGTGACTTTTTTTCAGGAAATACAAGTATTTATGACAGGGTAGTCTTCTCTAAAAGTCATGGTAATAAGCAAAGCAGCCATGCTGTTAGAGATTACATTGAGAATGAAAATTTTCCACTATTTATTACGGCATTGTTTAAAAGTTCCTTATGAAAGAGCTATCTAATTCTACCGTATTTAATAAGAGACTGAGTTGTTAATGGAAAATCAAACAGGAAAATCCTACTCTCCGAAGTCTTCCTTATGAAAAGATAAATATCTTTGAAATTTATGCATTTTTTTTGCTTCTTAGAAATTCTACACCCGATAAAAATCTCACCACTTTTTATTATTAGTTCTTATTTTCCTTGATTATTTTATATTTAGAAAACAATATTCTAAGAAATAAGTTAACGGTTTGAATTGAATAAAGATAACTCTATAGGACAATCAAAGACTTTGTTTAAACACAAAACAACCAATAATTTTTACCGCAAAGAGCACAAAGAAAAAAAAGGCTCACAAAGCCATTAAACTTTGCGAACCTTTGCGAACCTTTGCATATCCCGATAGCTATCGGGACTGTGGTCTTTGCGGTATTTTTTTGTCAA
>NZ_JAJMOZ010000025.1:0-34405 GCF_020991525.1 Flavobacterium sp. EDS | reverse complement strand
TAAACCTCATCTCAATACCTTAAAACAACAATCAAAGTAAATTCTATTCCTTATATACAATAAGAAACAACAATCCTTCCTATATATATATACTATTCAACTCTTACTTCTCTAGACACCCTTATATAATATAAAACCTACTACCCTAGCCCCAATAGAAATGGAAATCCTTTTATGACGGGGTTCGGCATAAAAGATTGAAATGTATAGTGGGATTGAGCTCCTAATAAATTTTACTCTTATATATAGTATAAACTTCTACATATATATTGTATGTATTTTTGTAATCCACTATATTTGCATTCATAAAATTATAAACAATGATTAAGATTACTTTACCCGATGGGTCAGTTAGAGAGTATGCTTCTGGCGTAACTCCTATGGAGGTTGCGAAAAGCATTAGTGAAGGATTTGCCCGAAACGTGATTTCGGCTTCTTTTAATGGTACAACTATTGAAACCGAAACTCCACTAACGACCGATGGTAGTCTTATTTTATATACATGGAATGACACTGAAGGTAAAAAAGCCTTTTGGCATTCGACTTCACACGTAATGGCTCAAGCTCTTGAGGAGCTTTTTCCTGGAATTAAACTAACTCTAGGACCTGCTATCTCAAATGGTTTTTATTACGATGTTGATTTTGGTGACCAAAAAATAACTGATGCTGATTTCAAAAAGATTGAAGACCGCGTTCTTGAAATTTCAAGAGGTAAACATGAATTCAAAATGCGCCCTGTAAGCAAAGCTGAAGCTTTAGAACTATACAAGGACAATGAATACAAAACTGAATTAATCTCTAACCTTGAAGACGGAACCATCACTTTCTGCGATCATGCTACTTTTACTGACTTATGTCGTGGTGGCCATATTCCTAATACTGGAATCATCAAAGCGATGAAAGTAATGAGTGTTGCTGGTGCTTACTGGAGAGGTGATGAAAAAAACAAACAATTAACTCGTGTTTACGGAACTTCTTTCCCTAAACAAAAAGACTTAACTGAATATTTAGAACTTCTTGAAGAGGCAAAACGTCGTGATCACCGTAAGCTTGGGAAGGAACTTGAGTTATTTGCTTTCTCTCAAAAAGTTGGACAAGGTTTACCTTTATGGCTACCTAAAGGTGCTGCTTTACGTGATAGATTAGAACAGTTCTTGAAGAAAGCTCAGAAGAAAGCTGGTTACGAACAAGTGGTTACTCCTCATATTGGTCAAAAAGAGTTATACGTAACTTCTGGTCACTATGCTAAATATGGTGCTGATAGCTTTCAACCAATTCATACTCCTGCTGAAGGAGAAGAATTTTTATTGAAACCTATGAACTGCCCTCATCACTGTGAAATTTACAATGTGAGACCTTGGTCATACAAAGATCTACCTAAGCGTTATGCTGAATTTGGTACTGTTTATAGATATGAACAAAGTGGGGAATTACATGGTTTAACTCGTGTACGTGGCTTTACTCAAGATGATGCTCATATTTTTTGTACTCCTGAACAATTAGACGAGGAATTCAAAAAAGTAATCGACTTAGTACTTTACGTATTTGGTTCTTTAGGTTTTGAAAACTTTACTGCTCAAATTTCTTTGCGTGATAAAGAAAACAGAGACAAATATATCGGTAGTGATGAAAACTGGGAAAAAGCAGAAAATGCTATTATCAATGCAGCAGCTGACAAAGGCTTAAATACTGTGGTTGAATATGGTGAAGCCGCTTTTTACGGTCCAAAACTTGATTTCATGGTGAAAGATGCCTTGGGAAGACAATGGCAATTAGGAACTATCCAAGTTGACTATAACTTACCTGAGCGTTTTGAACTTACTTATAAAGGAGCTGACAATGAATTACATAGACCTGTAATGATTCACCGTGCTCCATTTGGTTCGATGGAACGCTTTATCGCAATTTTACTAGAACACACTGCAGGAAATTTCCCACTCTGGTTAATGCCAGAACAGGCTATAATCTTGTCTTTGAGCGAGAAATATGAAATATATGCTAAAAAAGTTTTAGATTTGCTAGAAAATCACGAAATTCGCGCCCTAATTGACAACAGAAGTGAGACCATAGGTAAGAAAATTAGAGATGCAGAAATGCAAAAATTACCGTTTATGCTGATTGTAGGTGAGGAAGAAGAGAAAAACGGTACTATTTCTATTCGCCGTCATGGTCAAGAAGGAAAAGGAAACATTACAGTTACAATTGAAGAATTTGTCGCAATTGTGGACGAAGAAATAAAAAAGACATTAAAAGTATTTACAGTTTAACTTAAATTATAAAGTCATAGCAATAAGAAGCAACAGAGGTTACCAACCTCGCGTAGAAAAAAAAGATGCACACAGAATAAACAATCTTATTCGTGTTCCTGAAGTACGCCTTGTAGGCGAAAACATTGAGCCAGGCGTTTATAAAATAGCCGAAGCTCTACGACTAGCTGATCAATTTGAATTGGATCTAGTTGAAATTTCGCCAAATGCAGAGCCACCGGTTTGTAAGATCATGGATTACAAGAAATTTGTTTACGAACAAAAGAAACGTGATAAAGTCCTGAAAGCAAAATCGACTCAAGTTGTAGTGAAAGAAATTCGCTTTGGTCCTCAGACTGATGAGCATGATTATGAGTTTAAGAGAAAGAACGCTGAAAAATTCCTTAAAGAAGGTGCTAAATTAAAAGCATTTGTATTCTTTAAAGGACGTTCTATTATCTACAAAGATCAAGGTCAGATTTTATTATTGAGACTAGCTACAGATCTTGAAGAATATGGTAAAGTAGAAGCTATGCCAGTTCTGGAAGGAAAGAGAATGATTATGTTCATTGCTCCGAAGAAGAAAAAGTAAATTCAGTTTACAGTTTCAGTATTCAGTTTTACAACTTGAAACTTGAAATTTGAAACCTTAAACTTGAAAACAAGATAAGTAAGTAAGAATAAATTAAAACACTAGGAAAAATGCCTAAAATGAAAACAAAATCTAGCGCCAAGAAACGTTTTAAAGTTACTGGTTCTGGAAAGATTAAAAGAAAGCATGCTTTTAAAAGTCACATCTTGACTAAAAAATCTAAAAAACGTAAATTAGCTTTGACACATTCAGCGTTAGTTCACTCAACAGATATGAAAAGCATCAAACAACAATTAAGAATTATCTAATAATTCTTTAGGTTAAAACATTTAAAAATAACCTTGGAGTATGGCCGATAAGTTCCCTTGATTAAATTCGGGACGCCAGCTACAAAAACACATAAAAATTATGCCAAGATCAGTAAATTCAGTTGCTAAAAGAGCAAGAAGAAAAAAGATAATGAAGCAAGCCAAAGGTTTCTTTGGTAGACGTAAAAACGTTTGGACAGTTGCTAAAAATGCGGTAGAGAAAGCAATGTGCTACGCTTACCGTGATAGAAAAGTGAATAAAAGAAATTTCCGTGCATTATGGATTCAACGTATCAACGCTGGAGCTAGATTGGAAGGAATGTCTTATTCTCAATTCATGGGGAAAGTAAAAGCTAACGGAATCGAATTGAACCGTAAAGTTCTTGCAGATTTAGCGATGAATCACCCTGAAGCTTTCAAAGCAGTACTTAATAAAGTAAAATAAACGTTTTATAAACTCAATTTATATTACTTACTTATATAAAAACCCAATCTTTCGATTGGGTTTTTTGTTTTTTAATACATGGATAAAAAGGTTCCTTCTGATCTTGCTATTTATCAGTGACTACTTTTGCCACAAAAGAAGATATTTCTTTTGTATCTGTGTCTTCCTTGACTACATATATCCCTAATACATTATTTTTATATACTGTGTTGGCACTTGTAACACTTGAACCTGGAAACTCAATATCTATCCAATTTGCTTCTCCAAATGATCCATCTGAATTTCGACTAACTGAAACGAAAGATGCTCCATTACCATCACCATTTAAAGTTATCCAATCAGCAGGCATATTATAACCGTTGTCTTTAGAATCTGTAATTCCTTCAAAATGAGTGATTATTGACAAAACTGTTTCGTTTTTATAACTAAATGTTTTTAAATTACTTATCTTTTTAGTTTTACCATTATAATCTACAAGAAATGCTTGACTAAGCTTTCCTAATTTATGGCTTGAATAACCACCTGCCAATGTATAACTATCTTCGCCATTATACCAAATCCCATAAAGAGTATTAGTTATTGAATCTGGCAACTTAAATTCTGTATATTCTTTAGTTGTTATATCATATAGAAATGCATACCCGTTTTTATCATTCTCTACATCATAATTTCCAACTGCAATTCCCCCCATAATACTATGGACAAAGACATTGTTAGTATTTCCATTGTTTGGCGAAATTCTAATCCAAGTTCCTGATCCATCCAAAGGTCCTTCATAATAAAACCCAAGATTCCCACTTGGTAATCCCCCTGTAGCTGTTGTTATTTTATATGACCCTACAATTTGTATAGATCCGTCTGGTCCATTATTGGGTCCATAACATGAAGTATTAGTGACTATCTCTGATGCTGTACTTGGAAAATTAACGACATGCCATTTTCCATTGTTACCATTTCCAATTAACTTTCCTTCGTAAATTAATCCTTGAACGATATTATTTTCTCCGAGTAAGCTAGCCGTGATATATACATTTTCTGAGTTAGTAACTCCTCTTATTCCTTGTATTGTTGTTTGTCCATCTGGATTATTAAAATCCATATAACTTACTGCATTAACTTCTAGATTTAGATTTTGTTCCATAATGTTTTTTTTAGATTATTAATTAGTTTACCCTTTTACATTACTATATCATCAATAATCTTTAGTTGAATTTTACTGTGTTAAAGACATCTGTCGGAGTATTTACCCAGAGTTTGTCTACCTCTAGCTGATGTAATTGCTCTTCTAACTCCATTCTTATTTCACTATACCCAGGATCATAAGCTAGATTATTAATTTCTAGTGGATCATTTACTAAATCATATAGCTCGTATTGTTTGAAATAAGCACTTGATGCATCAAAGTAATAATCGAATTTCCATTTTTCTGTTCTTATACAGCGAATGCGATTAGCAGCTTTTACAACCGCCCAATTGCTATTTGAACCAGCTTTAATATCATCGTAAGTAAACAAAATACTGTGCTGAACAGCCGTACCAGTATCCATAATTGGCAACAAACTGGTTCCTGCAAGTCCTATAGGCGGATTTGACACATTAGCAATATCAATAAAAGTAGGCATAATATCTGCCAATGTAGCTAATGCCATCGATTGCCTAATACTATGATTTTTAAACAAAATAGGATTTGAAATTACTAGTGGGACACGTAATGCTTCTTCATATGCAACAAACGTTTTCTGACGTAATCCTCCATGAGCAAGCCCCATCTCTCCATGATCTGATGTCAGGGTAACAATTGTTGAGTCTGCTAATTTCTTTCCATTTTCATCTTCTTTGTATAATTCTTCTATAAGATATCCAATTTCTTTATCAACATGACTTAACAGATTTCCATAAAAATTGATATAATTCAGTTTTTCTTCAGATGTAGCTACAGCTCCCAAACTTAGAGCCATATTAATTAAAATTTGCTCTTGCGCCATTGGCTTTTTGTTTTCAAGTAAGTTTTCATTTACTGTAGCAGGAAGCTCAATCTCTCTACCTGACCAACTATCTGGATGATATCCTGAAGTAGCTGCTGATTTAGGATATGCCAAAACATCATGAGGATTAACTAATGAAAGGACCAAACAGTATGGTTTATAATTCCCAGCAGCTCTTTTTATCTTTACTTCTTTCAAATACTGTATTGCCTCAGCTGTATATCTGGCATCATGATTAGCATATCCCCCACCAAAATTAAGAGGATTAACATCTTCACCTGCATCTGGGGCAATCCAGCCCATTGCACCAAATAATGAAATATCTGCGGCTGTTAAATTCTCGTAATTCGTCTTTGTACCATTAGGAGCTACTCCTTTACTCATATGCCATTTACCTCTGTATTGTACATCGTATCCATCTGCCCAAAGTACATTCATGATATTTGGCAAAGTATTATCTAATGTTGGCTCTTGTGGGGATAAAAGTCCTCCTTCAGTTAACGTCTGACTTACTCCATGTTTTGCAGGATAAGTCCCTGTAAATAGTGTTGCTCGACTTGGAGAGCACATACATGTATTACAAAATGCTCTATCAAAACTAAATCCGTTTTCTTTAAGAAAAGTTAGAGTTGGAAGATTTTTCTCCTCCCATCCTGGTGGAAAATGTTGTGTAGCTCTTTGTTCATCAGTGATGATAAGAATAATGTCAGGCTGTTTGCCAATTTTTTGGTTAAGTTTTTCTTTTAAGTCCATTGCTTCTTGTTTAAATTATTAAATAAAAAATGCAATTATCTATGTGTCTGCAAAAAACACATACTATTAATAAATTTGGAGTAATCTAAAAAATAGTTGTTTTTGGAACTTAAAAAAATTTAAGAAGATATAGTTATTATGTGTGGTATTCCTCTGAGACTAAACTATCACTAAGGCTTTCTATGTTACAATCTAATCCTGTCTATCTAAAGACTAGACCTACTGATGAATCTAATCAATAACTAAAATAAAACTAGTTCCAAATTAGTCCATAAATCAATATAGCTGAAATAATTAAAATAAAGTAACACTAATAAAACTACACAACAAAGAGTATAAACACCTGTTTTACAAATAAATAAAAACAAATCACATTTACAATAAAAGATGTTTTATTTATACAGAGAAAAAAAACAATCTCTGAATTAGTTTCATTAACTAAATCAATATAAGAATTATATGTAAGAAATTAATTCTCCCTTTTTTTTAAAATGTGCCTATCAATAATATACTGCGTAATAGGCTTTAATGTTTTTTCTGTTTCGGGATGCAATCCTGGAGCTGTAAAATATTCATAGTTCCCATCAAAACACTTACCATACCAAACACAAGGTTTTCCCATTTTGAAAAAACTTGTTGTATCACAAACTTTAATTTTTTTGAAGTTTGAAATTAAACTTTCATCTTTCTTAATAACTATAGGTTCAAACAATGTCATTGCATCTGAAACCTTTTCACAAGGTATTTCCTCATAGTGGTCCTTATTCCAAACCATACAATTTTCATCATCATTAAAACTCCAAATTGCAAATAGTCCTGCAGATACAAGGATAACAGCTAGCACAGCTAGGTAGGTCTTCTTAAAACCACTTTTAGTTTTTAACATTGGCTTACTTGGCTCTCCAACAAAAGATTGAGCAAGGACATTTGTATCACCAAACATTAATGGTCCTTCTTTTGGAATAGATTGGTTAATATCTACCACAATAGATTTTGGTGTATTTACAACCAATTCTTCTCTTAAAAACCTACTATACGGTCTCATCTCAAAATCTACCAAAATTGCTGCCAATTCAATCCTTGCAGGATTATCCGATTCTTTCTCTCCTGTTAAGAAAGAAATAATAGATCGAAATCTTGAAATTTCAAATCTCTCAATAACTCTTCTTAAATCATCTCCTTCTTTAGCATTTAGGAATACTCTAAATGTATTTTCATCATTTATTGACAATGATCTGTCAAAAAGAATCAAACATAAATTACGCAATTGTGCTGGTGAAGGATTCAGTAAAATACCTGTCGGTTCTTCCAACTTAAAAACTTGGTATTTGGTTTTTATCGCATTTTTATATTCTTCAAAAGTAATTCTACTCATAAGCATTTATCGGAATTGTTAAACATTTTGCAACAATCAGCAGAATTATCAGCATTACTGGAATTTCATCTCAATGCCCTGCCAAAGCTGTCATTTCTTTGCCTCAGAATTAGTTACCGGTTTAATCTGCAGGTTAAAACAAATGTACAAAACTACTTCTTTAAAAAAGTGCGTGAATCCGTAAGACCGAGTTTATTCGGGAAGTATAGATAAGATCATACTGTTTCACCCACTTCACTTCCCAAGAAAAAATCTAAAAAAGCAATCCGCAAAGTGCGGTTTGTAAATCAGCTAAAAATTCGATTTCAAATCGAACAAGCTGAACTATGTCTAAATTTTAAACTTAAAGAAGATGAAAAGAATTTTTATAGTAGCGTGTTATATAGTAGCCAATTTGGCTTTCGTATCTTGCACGAATGATGATATTGAAGATACAATAAGTAAGAATAAATTATCAGTAGCGGCAGATAAACCAGATGATGGCCCATCTGACTCTGGAGGTGATGGTCAAAATGGACAAACTCCAATTCCTCCTCCAAAGAAAAAACCATAATTAATTACCTTAATTAAATATAAACCACAATTTAATTAATTTTCAGTATTTTCGGGAAATGAAACTTATCAAAGTGCATTTCCCGATTTTAATTTTAACCTTAGTTCTGGCGATTTCTTCCTGTGAAAAAAAAACAGATACTGTCACAGAAACAGAAAACAACTATACTAATTATATAGCATTAGCAGATCAGCATTTTAATAATCAAACATATGACAGTGCTTTTTATTATTACAATAAATCCAGATTAGAATGCAAGCCTGATGAGAATGAAAGAATAATTTATGCCTATTTAAAAATGGCAGTTACACAACAAATTCAAGGAGATTATTCTGGTAGTGAGACTAGCGCAACTGAAGCAATTCCATTTTTTACAAAAACAACCAATCCCTACTATAAATGTGCCGTTTACAACAATCTAGGCATAAATTATGAAAGATTAAACGAATATGATGATGCTATCTATAATTATAATCAAGCAATAAAATATGCAGAAATTGGTCTGCAAAAAGACGTCTTAAATAATAATATTGCAGTAGTATATATAGGAAAAACTAATTATGAAAAAGCAATAAACATATTATATCCTTTGAGTCAAAAGAAAGACATTGCAAATGATCCTAGAAATCACGCCCGAATACTCGACAATTTAGGGTATTCATACTACAAATTAGATAATCCAAAAGCAGTCGAATATATAGAACAATCAAAATTAATACGTCAAAATATAAATGATGATTTTGGTATAACTACCAGTTTTCTTCACTTATCAGAGTTATATTCTAACAACAACATCAAGCTTGCTCATGAATATGCAAATCTAGCGTATCTAAAAGCAACCGAAGCTAATAATGTAAATGATCGTCTATCATCATTAAATTTATTAATCAAAAACTCTAATGGTGAAAAATTAAAGAAAACAACCCTCCTCTATTTAAAAATAAACGACAGTATTATTAAAGCCAGACAGAAAGCAAAAAACCAATTTGCAAAAATTAAATACGACTCTAAACTAGATCGAGAAGAAAATCTAAAGTTGAAAGCACAAAAAGCAGAAAATGCATTGCAATTAGAAAAAATAAAAAATAGGAATTTAACCTTGTACATTATAATTAGTCTTGTTTTAGGATCTATCTTCTTCCTTTATTACTATTTAACGACTAAAGGAAAACGAGAAAAAACTGCTGCTATTTATGAGTCGGAAACTAGAATTTCTAAAAAACTACATGATGAACTAGCCAACGAGGTCTATCATACCATTGTTTTAGCTGAGACCAAAGATCTGTCTTCATCTGAAAATAAAGAAATTCTCCTTTCAAATTTGGACACAATATATTCTGGAACCCGAAACATTTCAAGACAAAACAGTACAATTGATACTGGAGAAAACTTCGAAAGTGAACTGAAAGAAATGCTATCTAGCTATAATGGCAATGAAGTAAGCGTAATTATAAAGGACAATAATGATATTAATTGGCCAAAAATTCAATCTGAGAAAAAAATTGCAGTTTACCGAGTTCTACAAGAATTACTAGTCAATATGAAAAAACACAGTCAATGTTCTTTTGTTGTCATTGGCTTTGAAGAAAATGATAAACAGGTACAAATACAATATTCTGATAACGGTATTGGTTTTAGTGGAAAAATGAATTTAAGAAATGGTCTTAAGAATGCGGAAAACCGTATTCATAACATAAAAGGAACGCTTACTTTTGAATCTGAACCTAACAAAGGATTAAAAGTAAAAATCACATTTCCAAAATAATACACATATATGTTTACAAAAGTTTTAATAGCAGAAGATATAGATTTTAATGATATTGCAGTTAAGCAAGTACTTCAAGAACTAAATGTTCCCGAAATAATATATACTAAATATTGTGATGATGCTTTACTTAAAATTAGAGGAGCTGCTCATGAAAACAATCCCTATCAATTATTAATTACTGATTTATCCTTTAAACCAGATCATCGCGAAAACAATTTAAAATCAGGTGAAGAACTTATTGCTGCAGTAAGAGAATTATTTCCAGAAATAAAAATAATTGCATTTTCTATAGAAGATAAATCGTATCGCATAAAGTCTTTATTTGACAATTTTAACATCAATGGTTTTGTAATGAAAGGGCGCAATAGTATTCCTGAATTGAAAAAAGCTGTACAAAATGCTTTTGATACTGATGAAAAATACCTTTCGCAAGAATTAAATTATATGCTTCGCGACAAAACGGCCAATGAAATAGACAACTACGACATTCAACTTATCAAATATCTTTCTATAGGTGTATCTCAGGATCATATGGAAGCTAAATTTAAAGAAGTTGGTATTACTCCTAATAGCAAAAGTTCTATCGAAAAACGCATAAACAAACTTAAAGTTTACTTTAAAGCTAATAATCCCACACATCTCGTAGCAATTGCAAAAGATTTAGGTTTGATATAAACCTGTCTTTTTATTATTCTTCATCTCTATGCTTTACGGATTTCCGTAAGGATACTCAACAGTATGTTTATAAGTTTGGCAAACCAAATTTAATCTTATGAAGGGTAATTATTTTATACTACTATCAAGAAAACTCTTAGCAAAAAGAATCTCTCCCAAAAACAAAATTATACTTAAAACAACACTTCTTTGTTTTTTATTATCTTTTGGGATAACATTCTTGGGCTCTGTATCGGGATGTATTGATCTAGATTGGAGATTACTATTTATTCCAGCAATAATAATTTTTCAAATCGTACTACTCATACTTGCAATTATAAATAGATATAAAAAAGTGTAACCTTTTTTGAACAGCTCATCTAATCTTATTCTGAAATACTGTAACTCTTCTTTTAAAAACAGACATTTTTATTTATTATTTTACAGAATGTGGAAATCCGTAACAAACTGTTATACATTGACATTAAGTTTGATGTATTAATAATTTAATTCAAAAAATTAAACTAATAAATATGGAAATCAATACACAACTAAAGTCCTTAGCAGATAAAATTAATCTACTAAAAGATAAAATTGAAACTGAAGAATCTACTAAACATGCCTTTATTTTACCATTTATCAATATACTTGGTTACGATACTTTTAATCCGACAGAAGTTGTTCCTGAATACACTGCCGATTTAGGGTTAAAAAAAGGCGAAAAAGTCGATTATGCAATTTTTCAGGATGGAGCCCCAATATTAATTATTGAATGTAAGAGCTGGAAAGAGAAACTTACAATACATAATTCTCAATTATTTAGATATTTTCATGTAACCAAAACACGATTTGCACTTTTAACTAACGGAATTACTTATCAATTTTTCACCGATTTAGATGAAAAAAATAAAATGGATGAAAAACCATTCCTAGAATTTGATATTACTAATTTAAAAGATAATGCAATAAATGAAATAATCAAATTTCATAAATCTAATTTTGATGTAAACAAAATAGTAGATAATGCGAGTTTACTTAAATATACTACTGAAATCAAAAAACAAATTAATAATGAATTACAAAATCCATCTAACGAATTTATAAAACTTTTTGCCAATAAAGTATATACTGGAAGATTAACAGAAAAAGTGGTTGAAGAATTTAAAGAACTAGTTCAAAAAGGTTTTAATCAGCTTATTAGTGAAAAAATAAATGATCGGCTTAATGCGGCAATTAATAAAGAAAGTCAGAAGCAAAAAGAAGAAGCTGAAGAGATCACCATTATTGAAGACAATAAGATTATTACCAGCGAAGAAGAATTAGAAGGTTTCAGAATAGTCATAGCCATACTTAGACGAAAAATCCCAACAAGCAGAATCGTTTCTCGCGATACACAATCCTATTTTGGAGTACTACTTGATGACAATAACCGAAAACCATTATGCCGTTTACATCTTAACGGAGGAAAAAAATATATTGGGTTATTTAACAATAATAAAAATGAAGCTCGTCAAGCTATTCAAAGTATTGATGATATCTATCAATTTGAAAATGAATTACTGGAAACAGTTGGATTGTACGAAAAAGAGAATAATTAATCTATAAAAATTATGAAAACAAAACACTTTATAGTTATAGGAATCTCAATCATCTTGTTAATCGCGATTATCACAAATCCTGACACGAATCGCCATAAAGAAGAAGTTAAATCAAAAATACATGAATATTTACAAAACTCATTAGCTAATGATGTAAATGAAGCTGATGATAAATGGTCTAAAGCAAGTAAACTATTTGGAAACTTACTTGGTGAAACTATGATTAACAATATGGTAAATACAATGATTACCTCTAATAATTATATCCTTTTTTCCACTACTAATGCAACATCAGAAGGTAAGACCAAAACAATTGGGCTCGGAATTTTCGGAAATGTCTTTTTATCGAACAAAGTAAATGAAGCATTTAAAAATTCTTCAAAACAAAACAATGAAACTATTTAAAATCTCAATCTATTGCCTAACTTTAGGAATCTTAGGATGCAAAAATGGACAACCTAAGGTAGAAGAAAACGCCCCTCAAACATTTTACAAAGAAATAATAACTGCTACTGATGTAAAATCTATTACTATTGAAGAAGCCAAAACCTACCATAAAGATATTAATTACCAGTATGAATATCGTACTGGTATATCTGGTAATTATGAATATACTTATGACGTAAATGGCTATGATCAAGATGGGAATTTGGTTACTGGAATTATAAATATTGAAAAGAAATACGGAGCAGGCATTATTATAAATGATAATGATGAGGAAATTGACATTAAAGTAGAATGGATAGATTACGGCAGATTAAAAGCTACAGACGAAAACGGAAATGAATATAACCTCGTAGTTGATTAATTTTAAATAATAACAAACAAAAAAAACATGAAATTTATTACATTAGTTTTATTTATTACTCTTACCTCATTTAATTTTGTAGAAAACAATGTGTATACATGTGGCGCGAGTGGTGCAAAAAAATATCATTACAAGGAGTCTTGTCGAGGTTTAAGTTCATGTAAACAAAAAATAACTAAACTTTCTATAAAGCAAGCACAAGGATATGGCCTTACTCTTTGCGGTTGGGAAGACTAGATAATTCTAGGATAATCTTTATATTTGAAAATTAATACTTATAAATGAAAATCCAATTTACTGTTCTATTTTTTTTATTAACTACACTCTTATATTCCCAAACAAAGATACTCTCGTGGAACATTGAAAACTTTGGAAAATCAAAAACAGAACAAGATATTGACTTTATAGCCAACACTATAAAAAATCATGATATTATTGCAATTCAAGAGGTTGTAGCTGGTTATGGAGGTGCTCAAGCTGTAGCAAGGCTTGTAGACCAACTCAATCGCAAAGGAGCTAAATGGGACTATTCTATAAGTAATCCAACAAGTAGTAGTGCATACAAAACAGAACGGTATGCTTTTATCTGGAAAACTAACAAGGCGAAACTAATTGGAAAACCATGGCTCGAAAAGCAATATGAAAAACAAATAGATCGAGAGCCTTACTTTGCTACTTTTGAAAAGAATGGTAAAAACTTCACAATTGTAAGTTTCCATGCAATTACAAAAAGTAAACAACCTGAAACAGAAATTAAATATTTCAAATTTTTACCTCAGCAATATTCTAATCAAAACTTAATTTTTGTTGGAGATTTTAATTGTCCGCAATCACATACCGTTTTTAATCCATTGAAAAAAATGGGATATTTGCCAACTTTAGAAAACCAAAAAACTTCTTTGAAACAAAAATGTATTAATAACCAATGTTTAGCCTCTGAGTATGATAATATTTTTTATCATTCTTCAAAAATTAAAATAATAGACAAAGGAATAATTCATTTCTACAAAGACTTTAATTCTTTGAAAGAAGCAAGAAGGATATCTGATCACATTCCGATATGGATGGAGTTTTCTTTAAATTAAGTTTTAAGTTTTTTCTTCTTAGCTGCTGGAAACAGAACATTATTGAGTATTAATCGGTAGCCAGGCGAATTTGGATGTAAATCTAAAACTGTTGGTGGGTCACCTACTTTATGTTGATAATCTTCAGGATCATGACCTCCAAAAAAAGTAAACATCCCTTTTCCTTTTTCACCATGAAGATATCTTACTTCTCCGTTAATTTCACATGTTCCCATTACCAAAGCATTCGATTTAACAAAATTGGCATCAAACGAAGTCGTTTGCCCCATAAATCCTTTTACTAATTGCGTATGATTTTGACATAACATACTCGGAATTGGATCCCATTTTGCTGAAAATTCCATTAAAGTAAAATAGTCCTTTTCCATTGAAATACGCCTTTTTGGAGTCATATCTATATCTGAAAACTCATATACTTCAGGTTTACGTTCTAAGGTAAAATCTCTAAAAGCAAATGAATTAGCATAATTAAGCTTCGATTGGTAGTTTGGCTCACTTGCATCGCCATCAAACATTGCTTCACAAATATCAACTCCATCTGCTGCCAAAGCTATATCAAAACTATCAGTTGCTGAACACATTGCAAACATAAACCCACCACCAATAACAAAATCTCTAATTTTTTTTGCTACTGCTCCTTTTTCTTTTGATACTTTATCATAACCTAATTTAGTTGCCAATGCTTCTGTATCTTTCTTTTGCTCAATATACCATGGTGTGTTTTTATAAGCGGCATAAAATTTACCATATTGACCTGTAAAATCTTCATGATGCAAATGCAACCAATCATATAATAATAACTGATCACTTAAAACTTCTTCATCATAAATCGGAGTAAATGGAATCTCTGCATATGTTAATACTAAAGTTACTGCATCGTCCCAAGGTTGTTTCCCCTTTGGTGTATAAACTGCTATTTTGGGAGCTTTTTCAAGAATAACAGTTTCCATATTTTGAGATGGACTTGAAATTTCATTTAAAATAGAATTCTCTTCACTATCAGAAAGTATTTCAAAACTAACCCCTCGGATTTTACATTCTTTACGAATCTCTTCTGCATCTGGTAATAAAAAAGAACCTCCTCTATAATTAAGTAACCAACTGGCTTTATAATTCTTACTCAAACACCAATAAGTAATTCCATATGCCTTTAGATGATTTTGCTGTGTAGTTTCATCCATGGGAAGTAAAATAAACGAAGCCTTGCCACTAAATGATAATAAAAAGAAGAAAACGTAAGCAAAATAATATTTCATTTTATATTTTTTTATTTGAAACTATTTTAAAAGATTGTTTATTTCATTATCAAAAAAACACGTAAAAACACGCGTAAATTCATGAATAAGTCTAGTTAAATTTGTTATTCTACATAACCAACTAATAATTAAATATGAAAACTCAAGCAATGAAACTTAATGAAACAAATAACAAATCTAAACATACAAATTTATTTCGGAAAATAGGCATCTGTTTACTAGTACTAACAATTATACTATATTACTTTTTATCTATTCAATTTCTTGCAAGTAGTGAAATTAATTAAGAGTATCAATTCGCAAGAACTGCAATTTGGTTTTGAATTGCATAAACAACTAATCCTGCAGTATTTCTAGACTCTGTTTTTAGTAATAAATTATTACGATGCCCTTCTACAGTTCTGGGGCTAATAAAAAGTTCTTCTGCTATTTCAGCAGTACTTTTTTGCAAACAAATCAAACGTAAGACTTCTATTTCACGGGCTGAAAGAAAATTGGTATCCAAATTACATCTAGTATTTTTACCCTCTTTGGCAATACTTTGAATAATTTTAAGAACATTTTCATTATAATAATATCCCTTTGTGCTTACTTGATTAATTGTATATATCAAATCTTTTGGTGTTGTATTCTTTATTAAATAAGAAACTGCTCCAACTTGCAACATATTTGCAACAAACGATTTAGTATCATAACTCGTTAGAGCAATAATTTTAATATCTGGGTAGTTTTTATGAATAATTTTGGTTGCTTCTACTCCATTTAAAACTGGCATTTTTAAATCGATAATAATAATATCAGGTTGACTAGTTGTTTTATCAAGATAAGATATTAGTTCACTCCCATTTGACGCTTCAAAAACAACTTTAAAATTGTCTTCTCGTTCCAATAAAAAGATAATTCCTTTACGAAATAAAACTTCATCATCAACTAAAATTATTTTTATCGGGGCTTTCATTTTATCAAATGTAACTAATTAACTTTCACATTCTTAACAAATTAGATGTCAAAAACACATAGAAAAAGCATTTATCCTGCGAAAATACAAAAAATGCATACTTAAACAATAAAAAATCGATTCTAAAACGTAAAAATTACTGAAACACCGTTATTTACAGATGAATTTACAGATATAGTTCCATTCAAAAAAGAAATTCTACTTTCTATATTTTTCATACCAAGTCCTTTAAAATTATCTGCATTATTACTATCAAAACCAATTCCATTATCAGAATATAATCCTGTATTTATACCATTTTTATCATCAAAAGAAATCGAAATTTGAGTTGCCTTACCATGTCGTAAAGAATTATTCATCAGTTCTTGTAAAATTCTAAAAACATGCAAATGCTTGTCTTTGTATTTTTCATCGAATTGAATTTTGTTTTTATAGTCTACCTTAACGGCTTTACTACTTTCAAACTCTAAACATAATTCTTCTATTCCTGCATGTAGTCCAAATTTTTCTAAAACTGGAGGAAATAAACCGTGAGCAATTTTTCTAGAATTATCAAGTGCCTTAGCAGTTAAGTCTATAATATTATCAGTAATCTCCATTACTTCTTTTTCGCTTAAATTTGAAGTACGTAATAGGTAACTATTTAATGAAACCACATTAAGTTTGGAACTAATATCATCATGCAAATCTTGTGCGATTCGCTTTCGTTCTTCTTCTTGTGTAATAATAACAGCTTGAACCTGATCTTTTTGGTATTGGATTTCTAAATCTTTTTTTTCTAATTGTTCTTTTATAATTTTCTTTCTTGAAAAATAAAAAAACAATACTAAAACAATTCCCATTAATATGAATGATAAACATCCAAAAATAATTATAGCTACAATCTCACTTTCTGGAATTGGGCTTGAATTCATATATTTTGAGTTTTTCTCTTATTAGTTTTATGCAAATTTACGAATAAATGTATCGCATTTAATCTGGTAATTGAAACTCTCAAAATAAAAAAATCTTTGACAAAATATACACTTTGACAAAGACTTCCTATTTGTAAGCTTATTCATAGCTTATAATGCTATACTTTTAATATATCAATCTTTTATATAATTTGAAGTATCTCCTTCGCTACATTTTTTTTTGTATAGCACTTCCCTTTTATTTGAAAAACGTCTTAATACTCATAAACAAACAAGTTATCATTTCTGAATCAATTAAAACTAATTCAGAAAATTAGCCTCATCCTTTTTATAAAAACTCCTCTTCCATTCAACTAAAATAAATAACTGAAAAATTACATATAAAATATAATTTATCCGTGAAGGTACTTTGTAATATTTTGAGCTTAACGTTACCGATAAATTACCTACTAAAAATAAAATAGTACTTCCGAATAAATACAATATAATACCTATGTTGATATAATAAAACATCTTTTTACCATTCAACATATTGTAAAAATGAAATGTAGCAAAAATTAATAATAAAAATGAAGTAATGAATATTTCATATAAATTGAACTTAAAAAACAAATCGGGTCTAATACTATATTGAATAGCCAAACTTAGTAGTGCCAAAATGGCTGTAATCTTGATTACTTTTTTCTGAAATTTATCTGTTATTAAATTAAAATAAAAAAGGCCAAGCATAATAAACTGCCCTATAAAATAAAAATGTGATAAAAATAGATTATTCAACCCTAACTTCCTTAATACAAGAGTAATGATCTGAATACATACAATTAAAAAAAGGTAGACTGTAAATATCACATAGGATTTTTGTTTCTTAGATAGACCAAGTGCAAATACAATAAAATTAATCAGTAAAAGGAAATACCCCAAATTAACAAGAAATGAATACATAAATCACTTCTAATTTAATGGACTAGATGGATCACCTTGAGGAGGACATGGCTGGCTAAAATCATATATAGCTGGTGGTATAGCTGTTTCATTTCCATCTTTACTATTTCCAGGGTTACTATCTCCAGGTTTAGGCAACATGTCTTCGTAAATAAGAGTATCTTTGTTTAGTCTAGTTCCAACAAGCATTAATGTTTGTACTCCCTCATCATTTATTCCAATGTAAGCTCTCGCTGCATCAATACCTTGTGCTAAAACCATTTCTAAATTTATTTTTGGAATTAAAAAGGCACGTACTTTATTCTTAGCCTCTATTCCATTTTTTGGATCTTTCCATTTTTTCGTCCATTTTTCGGCCGTTTCTAAAGAAATTTCTGTGTCTTTTTCTCTTAATGTTTTGTTTTCTGACATAATTTTAGATTTTATTAATTAATTAAAATTCAACTTAGGTTTGTTAATATTTTCGCTAAACTACTGTTTTTTTATTCTTTTAACAAAAAATATATCCCTAAAAAGATAACCAAAATAAAAGTTAAAAATAATTTTTATTTTAACTTTTATTTAACAAAATGATAGTTATTAAAATTCTAATTTTAGTGTATACTTTCTAAAGTACTCCATATACATTATTGATAAATAACAAGTTACAGTTTATTATAAAAAACACGTATAAATACGTGTATCCATATTTTCATTATAATCTAATTTTGAATTTTACTAATTAAACTAAAAAACTATGTCTACAGAACCATTTATCGGAGAAATTAAGATTTTAGCATTCAACTTTGCCCCTAACGGTTACGCGACCTGCCAAGGTCAAACACTAAGTATTGCACAAAACACCGCATTATTCTCTCTTATAGGTACTTATTATGGAGGAAATGGTCAAACAACATTCCAACTTCCAAATCTACAAGGGCGCATGCCTGTAGGTCAAGGACAGAGCGCATTAGGAGCTAGCTACGTCATGGGACAAACTGGAGGAGTAACTTCTGTTTCTATATTGACATCAAATATGCCTGCACACGTTCACACCCTAACCAATGTTGCGGTAAAGATAAAAGCTTCTACTGCAAATGCAGATGAATCTGCTGCAGAAGGAAACTTCCCTGCAACCACAAAAGCTTCTGCTTACTCTGGTAATGGAGCCACAAATAACGTTTTTACTGGAGGAACTGCAATTACAGGTAATACTGACCCATCTGGTACAGGCATACCAATTAGTATACAAAATCCATATTTAACTATTAATTATTCCATTGCTACACAAGGAATATTTCCAAGTAGAAATTAATTAAAAATAATTTAGGAGAGCATCATATAGAACTCTCCTAATTAATTATTATATAAAATATATGGAAGTAATAGGGATTCTATTGTCGCGCTCTACATATTATCAGACAATTGGTTTTGATTTATATGAAGGTCTTCGGTCTGGTCTTAAACAACTAGGTAGGAGTGATATCAAAATAGTTACAGAAAACATAGGTTTCGGTGCCGATAAACAACAATGTTATCGCAGTGCCGAAAAGCTTTTGCTAGAAGAAAATGCATCAGTTGTAATTGCATACATCGGTCATCATACTGCTCAATTACTTCGTCCTCTTTTTCTTGCGGCAAATAGAATATTGATTGTTTTAGATGCGGGTTCCAATATGCCTCATGAGTGGCCAACCTGTCCCAATATCTTTTATCACTCACTTCATAATTCTTTAGGAGCCTCCCTTGTTGCTAAAGAAGCCACGAAAGATGGATATAGGAATGCTGGAATGGTAACAGGTTATTATGATGGTGGGTATTTACATACTTATAGTATTTCAAAAGCATTTCAAGACAATGGGGGTACGATATCTTTTAATCATGCTACTGGCTATAAAACAGAAGACTTTACGATGGAACCGCTAAAAGAACATTTAAATAATTTTCCCGAAAGTGCCTTGTTAAGCATTTTTAGTGGCGATTATGTACAATGGTATTTTGAACAAATAAAAAACACATTTGAAGAGCAAAATCTGCCAATCTATCTAACTCCATTTGGATTAGAAGAAACAATGCTAAGTAATGCTATATATCCAGGAAATAAAGCAAAAGGCATTGCTGCTTGGTCTAAAAAAATTGAATCTGCAGAAAATAAAATTTTCATTGATACAATGACAGAATTAGGAAAAACACCTAATCTATTCTCTTTGTTAAGTTGGGAAAGTGCAACTATAGCTATAAAAGCAATAGAACTAACTCTTGAATATAAAAATAGTATCCCAAATATTAGCCAAGATCTACAAGCGCTAACATTCGTAAGTCCAAGAGGGAAAATTTATTTTGACACAAAAACAAACACCTCTATTTCTCCTTTATATAAAGCAACTATTGTCTCAAACACCGAAGGAAAATGTGAATTACAATTGGAAGGTGAAGTAACTGAAGTAAACGAATATTATAAAAAACTAACGAATCAAGATTTAGATCAAAGCACATCGGCTTGGTACAATAGCTATGTCTGTATTTAATTATGGAAGCACAAAAAAGAATAATGGTATTATGTGGCGGAAAGTTCGCCTTTAACACATTGCAATTATTAGCATATGAGAGGTTCATATGTGCAATAGGAATCGGAAAAAGCAATAATACAATAATAGATGCTTTAGAAAGAGAATCAGAAGACAATAACTTCGGGTTCAAATCATTTCCTTCTAAAAAAAGTATGGAAGAAATGAGAAATTGGATTGATGCTATCAAACCCGATTACATCTTTTGTATCTCATTCCCATTTCTTCTTCCTGAATCTGTTCTGTCCTATGGAAATGATAAATTCATCAATTTCCACCCAGCACCGTTACCACAATACCGCGGCGTAATGCCAATTTTTGAAGTACTTAAAAATCAAGAAAAGGAGACTGCCATTTGTGCGCATTATATGAATGAAAAATTTGATCAAGGAAATATTATTTTTAATGATCCTGTAAGAATACAAGAGAATGACACTTACGGAAAATTAACGGTGAGATTAAGTGCCCGTATGGCACAAGTAGCATTGAATATGGCAAATATGCTACAATTTGCTAGTAACATTCCTAATCATCCACAAGATGAGTCATTGGCTTACTATTATGAAAAACCTGAACTAACGGATACTTACATTAATTGGAAGCGAATGTATGCTACTGAAATCATTGCATTAATAAATGCATGTAATCCTTGGAATTCTGGAGCTGATGCTACTTTAATGGATGAACAGGTTAAAATAATAGTAGCAACCCTATTAGATGAACCACATCAGGAGAAACCTGGAACAATCATTTCTATAAACAATACGATAAATGTAGCTTGTGAAGATAACAAACAAATTGCAATCGAAATACTTAGTACAGACGAAGGTATAATGACGGCTAATCAATATGCCTTATTAAAGCCATTAGTGGCAAACCCCATATCTAACTAATATAATTAAACTATTAATTTAAAACTATGCGAATATGAAAAAGAACTTTACTATTATTTTTGCGACATTACTTTGCCTCTTTTCAACAAGAGGTAATGCCCAAACGCAATTTTGGTCCGATACTTTTGAAGATACTGGAGCTCCAAGTTCCGGTACAAGAACTCCATCTGTGGAATTTTCTTGTGGAGGACCACCAGCAACTTCTTATTTTTTTAGAACTACACCAGCGGGAATTGCTCTTAATAGTGTCCCTCTTCCTAACACCACCTATACTGGTTTCCAAGGTAGTAAAATATGGGCAGGAGAAGATCTTGATAGAGGCTCAACCTGTACAAACAATGATATATCTCCTAACCAACAAGTTTCTTGGCTAAACATTAACATCACTGGAAAAAGTGGATTATCTTTTAAAGGTCTTTTTGCTGCAAATGATCAAAATACCTGGCAAGGCTCTGATAGTGGTATTCAACAAGATTATGTTATTGTAGAGTATAAAATTGATGCTGGACCATGGACCAAAGTATTAGCTTTTTATGCTAGTGCGGCTGATGACAGCCCATCGCTAAAACTTGACACTAATGGAGATTTAATAGGAGATGGAGCTGCTTTAAGCTATGCATTCAGTGAGTTTTCTGCAAACATTCCTGGTACTGGAACTACTTTACTAATTAGATTGAATGCTTATGCAAATGGATCACTTACACAAGAATTTGCAGTAGATAACTTTCGTTTATTTGAAACTCCTGCATGTACAGCTCCAGTTATTACTGCCAACCCTCCTGATAGAACTTTATGTCCAGGAAGCAATACAACATTTGCAGTTGCTGCAACTGGCGCAACAGCTTACAAATGGCAAGTAGATTTAACAGGTACTGGAACCTATACTGATCTTTTAAATGTTGCTCCATATTCAGGAGTTACAACAAATACATTGACTATAACTGGTGCAACTACAACAATGAACACCTATAAATATAGAGCAGTTGCAATTAATGGAATTGCTACTTGTTTTACAAACTCAAATCCTGGAACACTTTCAGTTTCTAACATAACCCTTGCTAGCTCACAAGATAATATCCTTTGTGCAGGTAGCACTGGTAGTGCATCTGTAATTCCTAGCGGAGGTGATGGTCCTTATACATACTCATGGTCTCCATCTGGTGGTACTGGCAGTATAGCTACAAACTTAAGTGCTGGAACATATACAGTAACAGTTACTGATGCTAGTAATTGTACAAAACAACAACTTTTTAATATCATAGAAACAGCAACACCAATTCTAATTTCACCATCACAAACAAACGTGTCTTGCAATGGTGGATCTAATGGAACTGCTACTGCAGTAGTTAATGGGGGTACTGGCCTTGGTACATATACTTATTCTTGGTCTCATTCGAACTTAATAACAACTGCAACTGCATCTGGACTATCTGCTGGTACATATACCGTGACTGTAACGGATGGAAATGCCTGTTCTAAGCAACAAATTTTCAATATTCTTCCTGCAACTGAGATTATCACATCTGTAACAGGACAAAGTAATGTAAGCTGTAATGGTGGTTCTAATGGATCGGCAACTGTAGGAGCTACAGGTGGTACAGGTACATACACTTATTCTTGGTCTCCTTCGGGCGGAACCGCTGCAACTGCTTCTGGACTTACTGCTGGCACATATACCGTGACTGTAACGGATGGAAATACCTGTTCTAAACAACAAGTTGTAACTATTCTTCCAGCAACTGAGATTATAACATCTGTAACAGGACAAAGTAATGTAAGCTGTAATGGTGGTTCTAATGGATCGGCAACTGTAGGTGCTACAGGTGGTACGGGTACATACACTTATTCTTGGTCTCCTTCAGGCGGAACCGCAGCAACTGCATCTGGACTTACTGCTGGTATCTATACAGTAACTGTGACTGATGCTAACACCTGTAGTAAACAGCAAGTATTTGAAATTATTGAACCTGTAGCAAGTATTTTAAGTATTAGCCGTGCTGGTAATATATTAACTGCCGACCAACCTGGTGCAACTTACCAATGGTTCACTTGTCCTAATACGGATATTGCTGGAGAAATTGGTCAATCATTTACACCAACAGCCAATGGATCATATGGAGTAGCTATAACACTAAACGGTTGTACCGTTATTGCTCCATGTGTTAATGTAACTTCATTAGCAACTACAGATTTTGAAGAAAAATCTAAGTTCATGATTTATCCTAATCCAAGTCAAGGTATTGTAAACGTAAAATCTGATCACGATACAGATTTAAGTATAATCAATCAATCAGGGCAAATTCTTAAAACAGTTAAAGTTACTGCTGATACTGTCAACACAATTAATGTTGAGAATTTAAGTGATGGTATATACTTCATTCGTGAAATGAAAGGTAATAAACCAGCTACTTATAAACTAATACTAAAAAAATAAACTATAAAAGGGGATATTTTAATATCCCCTTTTAATTAATTATCCACTTATACAAGAGGGTAAATGTCATCGTGACCCAATTTTATTTATACTATCCAAAAAACAAACCATATGGAAAGAAGATTATTTGTAAAGAAAACAAGTCTGTTAACTTCTGGTATTTTAATTTTATCAACAGATTCAATTTTAGCAACAACTTCAACAGCACAAAAAAATGTTACTAACATAAATTTGATACCAGCACTTGCAACAGGTAAAAATATAATAATTAAAGGTTTAGTCTTAGATGCCAAAACAAATCTTCCCATAAATACTGATATAAAAATCAGTACAAAAAGAAATCGTTTTTATTCAAAGAATAATTCATTAAATACTTTAAATGGAGAGTATTCAATTTATACAGGTTTCACGAATTCTGGAAAAATATCAGAAAAACTACATTTTGAGATTAGTGCGCCAGGATATAAACCCTATAATGGAAACCTTTATATAACTAAAAGAGGGTGCAACATTCATAGCGACCAGTGGCAATATAATCCTAATTATAAACCTGAGTATCGCCCTGTTAATAAAGAACAAGAAAGCACTATTATATCAACATTCAATTTTTACTTGGTAAAAGCATCTTAAATAATAGTATTAATTCGCATAAAAAAGGAGAAACTATCAATTGATAGTTTCTCCTTTTTTATGTAAACATCTTTAGCATTATATAGATTAAAATGGCACATCACTGTCATCATCGTCGTCGTCGTTAAAATTACTTCCAAAAGCTTCATTTGCAGAAGGAAGATTTTTAGTAACAAACGGATTATTATCATCAACATTCATCTTAGAAGGTAAATCATCATAATTGCCTGAAAAATCATCCAAGTTATCAAATTTTCCAAGGTGTCCAATAAATTTCAAACGGACATTCTCAATACCCCCATTACGGTGTTTAGCAATCATAATTTCTGCCTGACCAGTTGTTGGCGAAGCTTCATCATCATCCCATTCTTCAATTTTGTAATATTCTGGTCGGTATAAAAACGAAACAATATCAGCATCCTGCTCAATTGCTCCAGATTCACGAAGATCGGATAACAACGGACGTTTACTTGATCCACGCGTCTCAACAGCACGCGATAACTGAGAAAGTGCAATTACAGGAACGTTAAGTTCTTTTGCCAAAGCTTTTAAGTTTCGAGAAATTGTAGAAATCTCCTGCTCACGATTTCCTCCTCCTTTATTATTACCTCCAGCAGTCATTAACTGCAAATAGTCAATAATGATAATTTTAATCCCGTGTTGAGATGCCAAACGACGACATTTCGCTCTTAAATCGAAAATCGAAAGTGATGGTGTATCATCAATAAATAGCGGGGCTTTCTCTAAGTTCTTTACTTTAGTACTCAACATAGTCCACTCATGAGGTTCTAATTTTCCCGTACGCAATTTTTCTGATGACAATCCTGTTTCTGACGAAATTAATCTGGTAATTAGCTGAACAGAAGCCATCTCTAAAGAAAACAATGCCACTGGATGTCCAAAATCGATTGCAATATTTCTGGCCATCGAAAGAATAAATGCAGTTTTTCCCATCGCTGGTCTTGCTGCGATAATAATTAAATCACTTGGTTGCCATCCAGAAGTCAGTTTATCCAGATTCGTAAAACCAGTTTCAACACCACTTAATCCTTCTTGTTTAGAAATTTCTTCAATTTTCTTTTTTGCCTGTAGTACCAAACTCTGAGCTGTTTCTGAACTACGTTTAATATTTCCTTGTGTTACTTCATATAATTTTGATTCGGCTTGATCAAGCAAATTAAAAACGTCTGTCGTTTCGTCATAAGACGCTTCAATAATTTCCGAAGAAATACGAATCAAACTACGCTGAATGAATTTTTGAAGTATAATACGTGAGTGAAATTCGATGTGCGCAGAAGATGCTACTTTTTGCGTAAGCTGAATTAAATAAAAATCTCCTCCTGCTAAATCTAACTTCCCATTTTTTTTAAGTTGCGCCGAAACAGTCAATAAATCGATTGGTTGTGTTTCTGTAAAAAGCTGTACTATTGCTTCAAAAATATATTTATGCGCATCCTTATAAAAAGCGTCTGCCTGCAAAATATCAATTACATCATCAACACCTTTTTTATCAATCATCATTGCTCCAAGTACAGCCTCTTCTAATTCCAGTACTTGTGGGGGAAGTTTCCCTTTTTCTAAATTAATAATTGCGGTTTTATCGACCTTAATTGGGTTTATATTTTTGAAGTTTTCCATATAGCGAATGTAACAAAATTTAGAAGAGAAAATCCATCTAGTTGTTACGAATAATTGTTTATAAGTTAGTGTATATTGTTTAAAACCAAAAAAAAATCCGAAACGATAAGGCTTCGGATTTTTTATAAATTTGTAAGAATTTATTCTTTGAATTCGCCCATTTTACTGTATTTGTCCATTCTTTGGGCAATTAAATCAGTTGTTGATAAGTCTTTCAATTCATTATATCCTTTAGTGATATATTGTACAACTGTTGCAAATGTCGTTTCTCTATCATAATGAGCTCCACCTAATGGTTCAGGAATAACATCATCAACTAGTTTTTGCTTTTTCATATCTGAAGAAGTCAATTTTAATGCTTCTGCGGCTTTCTCTTTATACTCCCAACTTTTCCATAAGATAGAAGAACAAGATTCTGGAGAAATTACTGAATACCAAGTGTTCTCAAGCATATATACTTTATCTCCCACTCCTATTCCTAAGGCTCCTCCCGAAGCACCTTCACCAACAATAATAGTGATAATAGGCACCTTTAAACGAACCATTTCAAATATATTTCTAGCAATAGCTTCTCCCTGTCCTCTTTCTTCGGCTTCAAGTCCAGGATATGCACCCGGAGTATCTACTAAAGTTAAAACAGGAATACCAAATTTCTCTGCCATTTTCATTAATCGCAATGCTTTACGATATCCTTCTGGATTAGCCATACCAAAATTTCGGTATTGACGTGTTTTGGTATTGTATCCTTTTTGCTGACCAACAATCATAAATGACTGTCCGTCTATCTTACCTAAACCACCAACCATAGCTTTATCGTCTTTAAAACCTCTGTCTCCATGAAGTTCTAAGAAAGTATCACCACACATTGCCTTAATATAATCTAAGGTATATGGTCTGTTTGGATGTCTTGACAATTGTACGCGTTGCCAAGCTGTTAAATTTTTATATATACTTCTTTTAGTTTCTTCTAATTTCTTGTTAATTTGTTTGCACGTTGGCGTTACATCAACATCTGATTCTTTTCCAATGATAACACACTTTTCTAACTGCTCTTCTAATTCTTTGATTGGAAGTTCAAAATCTAAATATTCCATAGGATTTTTTGAATTTTTGTTTTTAAATCGAACCGCAAATATAAAAATATTATATTGTTTGTCGCGTTTATTTAGTATTAAAGTATAAAAAAATAAAGAGTGAAAAAGTTAAAACATTACACTTTGTCATCTTTTTTATAGTGTTTAAAAACACCATTTAATATAACTGTTATCACAATTATAATTGCACCAATATAAAATTCGGTACTCATTTTCTCTTTTCCGCCTAAAATAAAATAGGCCAAAATAATTCCGTAAACTGGCTCTAAATTAGTTGTAAGCATCACAGTATAAGGAGTGAGTTTTCTCATTACTTTTACTGAAGCAGTAAATGCATAAGCAGTACATACCGAAGCCAAAAGCAGTATCAATAGCCAGTTATTCAATGATAGTTCAAAGAAATCAGCAGTAAATTTACCTTGAAATAAAAAGTAAATAGATATAAAAAAAACACCCGCTCCAAATTCATAAAATGTAATAACCGATGGCTCATGATCTGCTATTAATTTCCCATTCATTAATGTAAATAAGACACCTAAAATTATAGAAGCTAAAGCATAACACATTCCGTTTAAGTACTGAATTTCAACTTGCATTATTAATGCTAAACCAGCAATAATAATTAGTCCAAAGAAAACCTCATACCATAACACTTTTCTTCCAAAAAAAATTGGTTCCAATAAAGAAGCAAAAAAAGCACCCAATGAAAATATAGAAAGTGTTATCGAAACATTAGAAACATGAATTGCTTTGAAAAAAAATATCCAATGTAAAGCAATCAGTAATCCGACAAAAATTAGTTTAAAAAAGGCTTTTACAGGAACCCGAAATGATTCTCTTTTAAAAACAATAAATGTCCCTAAAAAAATCCCTGCCAAAAGCATTCGATACCAAACCAAAGCTTCTGCATTAATAGTAATTAATGCTCCTAAAATAGCGGTAAATCCCCAAATAAAAACAATAAAATGAAGACTTAAGTAACTTTTTAATTTATCGTTTTGCATTTCGTAATAAATAAACCGCCAGAATTCCAAAAGCTATATTTGGAAACCAAACAGCGAATAATGGTGAAAAAGTTGATTTTTCCGCTAGTGTACCGAAAATTTTATCAAAAAACACAAAAGCAAAAGCAAGCGCTATTCCGATAGCTAAATTTGTTCCCATTCCTCCACGGCGTTTCATAGACGAAACAGCAACTGCAATAATTGTTAAAATAAAAGCTGAAACTGGAACACTTATTTTTTTATACAAAACAACCAAATAAACATTGATATCTCCAGAACCTCTTTTTTTCTCTTTTTCTATAAAATCATATAATTTACCGATACTCAAAGTTTCAGCAATATAAACCACAGGAGTCAAATCTTCTAAATCAAAAGTAAACACCGCTTTCTTTTCTGGTGCTTTCTCAATTTTATCATCTAATTCTCCCAAAGTTCTTTTAGTATAATCATACATCGTATATGTGCTATCTTTAGGATTCCACTGAATACGGCTTGCAGTAATTTTAGAAACTAACTTTTCTCCTTTAAATTTTTCTAATGTAAAATTAAAAGCCGTTTTGGAAACATCATTAAAGCTATTTACATAAATAAATTCGTTATCATTTATTTGTCGGTATACATTTGTATTGTTACCATGCATGGCTTCTTTTCCACCACCTTTAAGGTATGTGTACCTAAAATTATTAAAGCCTTCACTTGCCGCTGGAACAATATAAAATCCCATTAGCAAAACAAATACAGAAACAATCGAAGCACCAATTATATAAGGTCGCATGAAACGCGAAAAAGAGATCCCTGAGCTAAGTATTGCAATAACCTCAGTATTATTAGCCAATTTTGATGTAAACCAAATTACCGATAAAAATAAAAATATCGGAAACAGAGAATTAGCAAAATAAATAGTAAAATTATAATAGTAAACAACAATATCCAAAAAAGGAATTTTGTTCTCTAGCATTTTATTAATCTTCTCCGAAACATCAATTACAATCCCAATTGGGATAAAAAGCAACAACATCACTGTAAAAGTTGCTAAATATCTCTTTAAGATGTATTTGTCTATTATTGTCAGCATATATCCTTTATGTTTCATATTTCAAGTTTCGTGTTAACTTTCGTAAACATGAAACTTGAAACAAAAAAAACTTTAAACTTTATTATAGTCTTTGACTCATATTCTTAACCATCATTTCTTTCCATGGCATAAAATCTCCTGCTAAGATATGTTTTCTAGCCTCACGAACCAACCACATATAAAAACCAAGATTATGAATCGTAGCGATTTGTTTCCCCAAATACTCATTAGCAGCAAACAAATGACGCAGATACGCTTTTGTGTATTCAGTATCAACAAATGTGATTCCCATCTCATCAATTGGAGAGAAATCAGCTTCCCATTTTTTATTCTTAATATTAATTGACCCATTTGCAGTAAACAACATTCCGTTTCTTGCATTACGAGTAGGCATTACACAATCAAACATATCAACACCCAAAGCAATATTTTCAAGAATATTAATTGGCGTACCAACACCCATTAAATAACGAGGTTTATCTTCTGGTAAAATTTCACAAACAATTTCAGTCATAGCATACATCTCTTCAGCTGGCTCTCCTACCGATAATCCACCGATAGCATTACCCTGTTGACCTGCATTTGCTATATATTCTGCCGACTGTCGACGTAAATCTTTATAAGTACTACCTTGAACAATAGGGAAAAATGTTTGCTCATATCCGTATTTAAAAGGCACTTTGTCTAAATGATTAATACAACGATCCAACCAACGATGAGTCATATGCATCGAACGCTGCGCATAACGATAATCACAAGGATATGGAGTACATTCATCAAAAGCCATAATAATATCAGCACCAATAGTACGCTGAATTTCCATTACATTCTCTGGAGTAAAGAAATGGTAAGAACCATCAATATGCGATTTAAACTTTACACCTTCCTCCTTAATTTTTCTGTTCGCAGACAATGAATACACTTGATATCCACCAGAATCAGTCAAAATATTTCTGTCCCAATTCATAAATTTATGCAATCCACCTGCTTTTTCAAGAATTTCAGTCTGTGGACGCAAATACAAATGGTATGTATTTCCTAGAATAATATCAGGATTTATATCATTTTTCAATTCTCTTTGGTGCACACCTTTAACAGATGCTACAGTACCAACAGGCATAAAAATAGGAGTTTCAATAACTCCATGATCAGTAGTAATACTTCCCGCTCTCGCTTTCGATTGCAGATCTTTTTGTAATAAATCAAACTTCATATACATGTTTTTCAGTCGGCAAAGATAGGCTAATTTGAAAATTAGATAATTAGATAAATCAAAAAATTAAAGATGTTTTATGAATTAATTTAGGCATGTCCCTTCAGGTCGGGCTATTCGCTATATCTTTTGCTTCATTTCATTACACAAAAGGATGCCGCTATTATCCCTCATGCAAAAAAATCTACTAAATTTGAATACAAACAATCAAAGATTAACTCGAATGAATTTATCACAAAAACTAGGATATCCAGAAAACAGTAAATTATTGATCATACATGCTGATGATGCTGGATTATCCCATTCAGAAAATAGAGCAACAATACAAGCACTACAAAACGGAATGATAAATTCCTACAGTATCATGGTACCATGTCCGTGGTTTTATGAAATGGCAAACTTCGCAAAAGACAATCCACAATTTGATAACGGAATCCATTTAACACTTACTTGCGAATGGGAAAACTATAAATTCGGACCAATATTACCCGTTAATGAAGTACCAACATTGATAGACCAAAATGGTTACTTCTACAAAACTAGGCTTGACTTAATCAATAATGCAAAACCAGAAGAAGTAAAAAAAGAACTTCGTGCTCAAATCGAAAGAGCATTGCAATTCGGGCTAAAACCTACGCATCTTGATTCACATATGTGCAGTATAGGCGTATCACCAGAGTTTTTAGAAATATATAAAGAACTAGGAAAAGAGTACAATTTACCTGTTTTCATCAATAAACAATTTGTAGAATCGATAAGCCTATCTAATAAAAAATACAACTATGAGAATACTATTTTAGCAGATAATCTTCTTATCGGAAACTTTGCCGACTTTGAAAAAGGTAAACTGAAAGAATCTTATGAAAAATATTTAGATAACATAAAACCAGGATTTAACGTTTTCTTACTTCATCCCGCATTCGATGACAATGAGATGCAAGGCATTACAAAAAACCATCCCAATTTCGGCTCAGAGTGGAGACAAATAGACTTTGATTATTTCACTAGCGAAGAATGCAAGCACAAATTAAAAGAAAACAACATACAATTAATCACTTGGAAGGAAATTCAAGCAATTAAATAATTCGCTAATTTAAGCATAAAAAAAACAACGATTAATACTTCTTAGTCCTAAGAACTTTAGATAATTATAAATTCGAAAACTAAAAATAAAATTATCTAATCGCTAAATTATCCAATTCTCTAATTACCACATTTCCTTTAAAATCATTTGCCTTAACACCAAATAAAAATTACATTTGCAACAGTTTAACTTTTACACATAAAATGAAGCCTAACACACAACAATTAAGCGATTTAACTATCCAAGTAAGAAGAGATATTCTTCGAATGGTACATGCAGTCAACTCAGGTCACCCAGGTGGATCCTTAGGTTGTACTGAATTTTTGGTATCACTATACCAAAATATCATGGACCGCAAAGAAGGTTTTGATATGGACGGAATCGGAGAAGATCTTTTCTTCCTTTCAAATGGTCATATTTCTCCAGTATTTTATAGCGTTTTAGCAAGAAGCGGTTATTTTCCAGTTTCAGAACTAGCAACATTTAGATTGCTAAACTCTCGTTTACAAGGTCACCCTACAACTCACGAAGGATTACCAGGAGTACGTATTGCTTCAGGTTCATTAGGACAAGGATTATCTGTAGGAATTGGAGCTGCACAGGCCAAAAAACTAAACAAAGACAATCATATTGTTTATACACTACATGGTGATGGAGAATTACAAGAAGGACAAAACTGGGAAGCTATCATGTATGCTTCTGCTAAAAAAGTAGATAACCTAATTGCAACTATTGACCTTAACGGAAAACAAATCGACGGAACTACAGACGAAGTACTAGCAATGGGAAGCATTCGTGCTAAATTTGAAGCTTTTGATTGGGATGTTATAGATATTAAAGAAGGAAACAACATCGATGCTATATTAGCTGGTATGGCAGATGCTAAATCAAGAACTGGAAAAGGAAAACCAGTTTGTGTTTTACTACATACAGAAATGGGTAACGGTGTAGATTTTATGATGCATACACATGCTTGGCATGGTAAAGCACCAAATAACGACCAATTAGCTAATGCATTAGCTCAAAACATTTCAACTTTAGCAGATTATTAAAAAAGTATTATACTTTTCATAATAAGCTTTATGCCTATTATCTACAAAGTACATTACTTATAGCAACAAAAAAATGAAAAAATACACAAATACAGGAAGTAAAGATACTCGTTCAGGTTTTGGAGCGGGAATGACTGAATTAGGTCAGAAAAACGAAAATGTTGTTGCATTATGCGCTGATTTAATTGGTTCATTAAAATTTGATGATTTCAAAAAAAATCACCCAGAGCGTTTTTTCCAAATCGGAATTGCTGAAGCAAACATGATCGGAATTGCAGCAGGTTTAACAATTGGAGGTAAAATTCCTTTCACAGGAACTTTCGCTAACTTTTCTACAGGAAGAGTTTATGACCAAATCCGTCAATCTGTAGCTTACTCAGATAAAAACGTAAAAATTTGTGCATCTCACGCAGGATTAACTCTTGGAGAAGATGGTGCTACACACCAAATATTAGAAGATATTGGCTTAATGAAAATGTTACCAGGGATGACTGTAATCAACACTTGTGATTACAATCAAACTAAAGCTGCAACACTTGCATTAGCTGATCACCATGGACCAGCATATTTACGTTTCGGACGTCCAGTTGTACCAAACTTCACACCTGCTGACGAGCCATTCGTAATTGGAAAAGCAATTTTACTAAACGAAGGAACTGATGTAACTATTGTTGCTACAGGACATTTAGTTTGGGAAGCACTTATTGCAGCAGAAGCATTAGAAGCAAAAGGAATCTCTGCCGAGGTAATTAACATTCACACAATCAAACCTCTTGATGAAGAAGCAATATTAAAATCTTTAGCTAAAACAAAATGTGTTGTTACTGCTGAAGAGCATAACATTCTTGGAGGTCTAGGAGAAAGTGTTTCTAGAGTATTAGCATTAAACAATCCAGCTCCACAAGAATTTGTAGCAGTTAATGATAGTTTCGGAGAATCTGGTACTCCTGAGCAATTAATGGAAAAATACAAACTAAACAACCAAGCGATTGTTGAAGCTGTAGAAAGAGTTATCAAAAGAAAATAATTTCTTTTACAATATAAATCAAAACCTGCTCAATCGAGCAGGTTTTTTTATGTTATATATGAGATAAGATTTTATTTGACTTATTCAAGTAACCTCTCTACAGATATTTCTATTACTTATTTTAAGCCTTTGTCTTTAATCATTGTAATAAAAACTATAAATTATAAAGCTAGTCAAAATTATTACTTGTAAGCTTTAATATACACTCCATTCAAAAACAACAATAGAATAACTATCCAAAAGCTTGTTCCATAACGCTTATAAATCTATTTCAAATTATTTTATCTTACGAAATTCCACTAAGAATATAAAGGAATTCTTTTTTATTAAGTTACATCATTAGTTCCTAACTAAGGCGCGAAACTCTCTTTATACATAATAATTTTTACCGCAAGAGCACAAAGGATTACACAAAGGTTCGCAAAGCTTAATAAATAGCTTTGCGAACCTTTGCTCCCGAGCTATCGGGATTGCC
>NZ_JAJMOZ010000024.1:0-36296 GCF_020991525.1 Flavobacterium sp. EDS | reverse complement strand
CAGCTCCTAATGCAGGAACAAACGGAGTTCTGACATTATGCTCAGGATCTGTCCCTACGCATGCGCAATTGTTTGCTCAACTAGGAGGAACACCCGATGCTGGTGGTACTTGGTCTGCTATTGGGACTATTTATACCTATACTGTAAATGCAACAGCTCCATGTACCTTAACCGCCAAAGCTACTGTAACGCTAAACACACAAACTGCTCCTAATGCAGGAACAAACGGAGTTCTGTCATTGTGCTCAGGATCTGTCCCTACTCATGCGCAATTGTTTGCTCAACTTGGAGGAACACCCGATGCTGGTGGTACTTGGTCTGCTATTGGGAATATTTATACCTATACTGTAAATGCGACAGCTCCCTGTACCTTAACCGCTTCTGCCACTGTAACACTAAACACGCAAACTGCTCCTAATGCAGGAACAAACGGAGTTCTTACATTATGCTCAGGATCTGTCCCTACGCATGCGCAATTGTTTGCTCAACTTGGAGGAACACCCGATGCTAGTGGTACTTGGTCTGCTATTGGGACTATTTATACCTATACTGTAAATGCGACAGCTCCCTGTACCTTAACCGCCAAAGCTACTGTAACACTAAACACACAAACTGCTCCTAATGCAGGAACTAACGGAGTTCTGACATTATGCTCAGGATCTGTCCCTACTCATGCGCAATTGTTTGCTCAACTTGGAGGAACACCCGATGCTGGTGGTACTTGGTCTGCTATTGGAACTATTTATACCTATACTGTAAATGCGACAGCTCCGTGTACCTTAACCGCCAAAGCTACTGTAACACTAAACACACAAACTGCTCCTAATGCAGGAACAAACGGAGTTCTGACATTGTGCTCAGGATCTGTCCCTACTCATGCGCAATTGTTTGCTCAACTTGGAGGAACACCCGATACTGGTGGTACTTGGTCTACTATTGGAACTATTTATACCTATACTGTAAATGCGACAGCTCCGTGTACCTTAACCGCCAAAGCTACTGTAACGCTAAACACACAAACTGCTCCTAATGCAGGAACTAACGGAATTTTGACTTTGTGTTCTGATTCTGTCCCTACGCATGCTCAATTGTTTGCTCAACTTGGAGGAACACCCAATGCTGGTGGTACTTGGTCTGCTATTGGGAATATTTATACCTATACTGTAAATGCGACAACTCCGTGTACCTTAACTGCTTCTGCCACTGTAACACTAAACACGCAAACTGCTCCTAATGCTGAAGCTGGCAGTCCAGGTATAATTAGCTGTACTCAACCAACAATAAAGTTAAATGGTACTAGCTCTGAGAGTACTAATATTACTTATTTATGGACTGGCGGAACTATTGTCAGTGGAGCCAACACATTAACCCCTGTTGTAAGTTCCAGCGGAATTTATACTTTAACGGTTACAAACATTGCTTTGGGATGCTCTTCAAGCGATACTGTTTTAGTTACACAAGATATTGAAAATCCTGATTTTACCTTTTCAGAAACAGCAGTAAATCAATTTTTAATAACAGGTTATGGCGGTAAAGCTCCCTATCAATACAGCATTAACACCCCTAATAATTATATATCTGATCCAATCTTTAAGATTGATCATTCTGGAAACTATACCATTTATGTAAAAGACATTAAAGGTTGCTTCTCTACTCAAACTGTCTATTTAGACTATGCCGGAATCGAATTTCCAAAATTTTTCTCTCCCGATGGAAACGGAAGTAATGACTATTGGTATCCAACAAGAATCGAAGATTATCCCGATTTAGAGGTTTTAATATTTGATAGGTACCAACGATTAATTACCAGTTTTAAAGGAAATACAACAATGGGATGGGATGGTACATATCAAGGAAAACCCTTGCCTATGGGGGATTATTGGTATGTTATTAAAACAAACAATGACAAAGACAGGAGAGAATTAATAGGTGGAATGACTTTATTTAGATAAAATAAGAAAGATGAAAAAAATAATATTGCTTTTTATAATAATTAGTCTTCCTGTTTATGGGCAAGAATTACAACTCCCGCCAACCAGTCAATATTTAGCAGATAATCCATATGTAATTGCCGGAGCCTATGCCGGAATTGGAGATTTTTATAAAATACGCTTTACTGGAGAAACACAGTGGTTAGGTGTAAAAGATGCTCCACAAACGCAGTCCCTATCTTTTGATGTCAGGATAGGAGATCGCTCAGGACTTGGAGCTGTATTCTTTAATGATAAAAACAGGAACACTTCTCAAAAAGGAGGTCAAATAACTTATGCTCATCATATCACTTTATCCGAATATAATAATCAGTTTCTTTCATTCGGACTCTCTTATAAATTTACTAATTTCAATATTGATGCATCAGATATTGTCACATCAGATCCAAGTGTTCAATCTTATAATGTGAATAATTCAAACTTTGATTTAAGCTTTTTGTATCGTTTAGAAAATTTTTTCGTCAGTTTTAATGCAGCAAATATTTTAGATAAGTCAATAAAGCCAACGATTTTAAAAGAGCCAACAAATATTAGAAATTACTATTTATATACTGGTTTTCTTTTGAAGAATAGATTTACTTCTATAGAATATGAACCTTCTATTTTGTATCAATTGTACGAAAGTGATGGGCGTTCCAGTCTTGATCTTAATCTTAAAATTCGGAAAATGACTGGCAGTAATTATATTTGGGCAGGCATAAGCGCCAGACTATTAGCCGATCAGTCGTTTAAACCGAACTCCATTGCGCCTTTAGTCGGATTTAGACAAAATAAATTTTATGCTGCTTACTCATTTAATATTAGCCTGAATCAACTTCAAAGTCATAATTCGGGTACACATATGATAACTGTTGGATTTGATTTCGGCAATAGGGTAAGCAATTGTAAATGTGTAAATTAAACAAAACTAATAACATAAAAACGATATTAGTCCTTTTCAGTATTTTATTTGTATGCATTCAATTAAATAATAGTAACAGGTCAATTTTTATGATTACACAAACACAAACCGATTTTGTTTTGTTTTTTAGCATCTAAATTCACAAAAAAAATACATTATTCTAACTTGTAAAACATTTTATTAAAATAATTCTAACCTAGCTAAATCTAATGCGTTCAAAAGCTATGAGAATACTAGTTTGGTAATTTTGCTTAAAATTGTTTCTATCTATATTTTCTATACATTTGCCAAAAATCTGGTGCGCCATAAAAAGCACTTAATAGGGAATTCGGTGAGAATCCGAAACAGACCCGCTGCTGTAAGCTCCGCATAGAAGTTTTTGAAAAGTATATCCACTGTTATTTAATGGGAAGGATTTCAAAAATGGAGTAAGTCAGAAGACCTGCCAGATGATATAATGTTTGACGCTTTCGTGGAATAAAGCTAAGGACAATGCTGGTTTTGTATGCTTAAATGTGGGCATTACCATCATTCCTCTGTATTTCCATAAGCGTTGTAATTATTTGCTTTTTTATTCAAATAAATCACAATTAAATATGGAAAAAAATCCTTCTAAAATTTTAAAATTGACTTTTCTATCGATTCTATTGCTAGGTTTTATAGCATGTGATTCTGATAAAGATGAAAATCAGGAAATTATAAATCCTACCGAAGTACTCACTGAATCATACACTGTGAACCGCTTTAATGTTCTTAACATTGTTCCGAATCTGCCTAGCAATTCAAAACTTACATGGAGTATTAATGATTCTATAATTTCTCAGAGTTCGCAGTTGGATTTCATTAGCCCTTATTTAAAGAACTATCCTTTGACTTTGAAAGTAGAAACCAATGGAGTTGTAAATACATATACTTCTGCAATCAATGTAACAAAAGAACCTGTGAATTATAGCAAATACATCTCAAATGTATTCGATTTCCGTCCTGCAGTAGGTCAGTTTACTAACGAAATTCCAGAATATTCACCCGGAAATACAGAAGCAAACCTGATTAATACAGCCAAAAAAGCCCTTGTTGGATCAAAAGCAAGCATGATTTCACTAGGTGGATTTGGAGGTTACGTCGTATTTGGTTTTGATCATACAATTCCGAATATGGATGGAAGAGATTTTAAAATTTTAGGGAATGCCTTTTGGGGAAGTGAAGCCAATGAAGCGCGCTCAGGATCTTGCGAACCTGGGATTATTCTAGTAGCTTATGATAAAAATAAAAACGGAAAACCTGATGCAGACGAATGGTATGAGATTGCAGGAAGTGAATATTTTAAAAATACTACAGTAAAGAATTATACCATTACCTATTTTAAACCTGATGCTAACAAACCACCAGTTGCTGGAGATGAATTTTGGCAAACTAACATAGAATATATTAAATGGCAAGACAATCTAGGGAATTCTGGCTATAAAACACAAAGTGCATTTCATGCTCAAAGTTATTATCCTCTATGGATCTCTGAGGGTTCATATAGTTTAACAGGCACAAAAATCGAGAACAATTTTTACGATCAGAGCGGTACTGGAAACTATTGGGTTGGAAAATCATTTGACTTTGGATATGCTGATAATGCTCCAAATAATGATGAAGGATCTAATATTGATATCTCTTGGGCTGTTGATAAAGATGGAAAATATGTAAAACTTCCTGGGATAGATTTCGTTAAAGTATATACTGGAATAAATCAAGAAGCGGGTTGGTTGGGAGAAGTCTCTACAGAAGTTTCTGGTGCCTATGACCTGTACATAAAATAAAAAACAAACTATACAATTTTAAATTAATTAAATAAATGAAACAAAATTACTTTTTAAGAATTCTGTTACTTTTTACATTTCTTGTCAATGCACAAGTAAAAGTACAGGGAGTAATTCGATATGATCTTAAGCAAAATTCAACTGCCAAAATTCAACAAAGTAAAAGTACAACCAGTACTATCGATTTTGATGCGATTAAGTACTGGGTAGGTACTGGCGCAAATAAAGCTGCCTTGGTTGTACAATGGAATGATGGTAAAAATTCGGATGCCTTAGTATGGGGTTTTAGATGGGATGGCACTGCAACTGGTGTAGATATGGTGAAAGCAATTGCAAAAGCTGATCATCGCTTTTTTGCGTTACAATATGATTCTGGTCCAACGCTTGGAACTGCAATCGGAGGATTGGGTTTTGATCTAAACGGAATAAATACAATTGGACTTTACAAAGATGGAAATACTACCTATCCTCATTATCCTGTAGATGGTCTTGTAAATACATCTGGGTATGATTTTGATAATTTTACAGCTATAGACGCTACAGATCACTGGCAATCAGGATGGGCTACCAACGGATATTGGTCGTATTGGGTAAAGAACCCCGCTGATTCTGATTTTGACTATTCTACTACTGGAGCTAGCAGTCGTGTTTTAGAAAATGGTTCTTGGGATCTTTGGAGTTACAATCCATCGATGATAGAAGCTCCTATTGCTTCAACATTTAATCCCGTAACGCCTTTTGTGCTCGCAACAGATTTTACAAAAGGATTCTTTATGGTAAATGAAGATTGGTTTGGACACACTAATGGATCTGTAAACTTTATTGATGATAGCGGCAATGTTAGCTATCGCGTTTATAGTACTGTCAATAACAATCAAACATTTGGAGTAACTACACAGTATGGAACAATATATGGAGATAAATTTTATTTTGTTTCAAAGCAAGCAGCCGATGCTGGAAGATTGGTTGTTGCTAATGCAAAAACAATGCAAAAAATTGCAGCCTTTGAAACTATTGGTGGAGACGGACGTTCATTTTTAGGAGTCAATGAAAACAAAGGGTATATAGGAGCATCAAATGGAATTTATCTATTTGATATTGCTAACATGCAGGTAGGAAGTCTTATTTCGGGAACAGCAGGTGCTGGACAAATAGGAAACATGATTCGTACCTCACAATATGTATTTGCGATAACACAGAATAAAGGAATTTTGATAATTGATCCAACCACAAATACTGTAATTAATACTATTGTAGGTGGATTTCAATCGGTTGTTCAAGCCAAAGATGGAAGCGTTTGGGCAATTCAAAATCAAAAATTAATCAATATTGATGCAACCTCTTTTGCTACCACAGACTACCCTATTCCAACTACTAAATATTTTACTACTTGGGCAGCATGGAATGCAGGAAGTTTCACGTATAGCAATCAACAAAATGCTTTATACTGGATTAATTCTATAAATTCTTTTAGTTCAGGATCGCAGATTGTACGATTTGATGTTGCCACTAAAACATTTAATGAAAATTTTGGGGCAATTCCGGGGCAAACACCATCTCCCAGACAAATTCCATATGGTGCAGCATTACGCATTGATCCTGTTTTTGATAAGTTAATTTTAAATACTACAGAAAGTGGATACGGACCACATTTTCAAAAAAACTGGGTTCATATTTATGATAACACTGGAGCGTTAACAAATACAATAGTTTTAAATGATTATTACTGGTTTCCTTCTGTAACTGTATTCCCGGATAATAGTGTGCCAGTTGTAAATACTACTTTACCATCTCAAGTTTCAATAAGTAGTGCTACAGTAATTGATTTAAAAACCGTTGTTTCTGATACTGATAATTTATCAGCTGCAATTGTAAAATCGATTAAGTCAAATACTAATCCTGCTGTTGTATCTGTCACTATCAATACAAAAGATGAGTTGGTTTTAACACCTCAAAGTCCAGGAGAGGTAACGATAACAATTAGTTTTAATTCTAATGGTAAATTAGTCGAAAAATCAATTACAGTCAATGTAACAAATACGTTAGGAACTGATAAGTTTGACAGAATAGCATTTACGATCTACCCTAACCCTGTTTCTGATATTCTAAATATTAAAACTCAAGACGAAGTATTGAATGTAATGATTTACGATATTTCTGGAAGACAAATCAATACTAGAATTAATAATAACCAAATTGATGTGAGTGATTTAACAAAAGGATTTTACATCATTAATGTGGTAACAGATAGAGCTAGTTATCAGCAAAAATTCATTAAAAAATAATTAAATAGTACGCTCTATAAAAACAATAGCCCTTTACTACAACAGTAAGGGGCTTTTTGCTATATATTCTTAAAATAAAGAAGTTTTACTGTTTCTGTATTTCAGTAGATCTGACTTTTTCTACCGCTTCTGAAACAATATTGATAATTACGCCCGAAATAATAAGACATCCCCCAAGAATCAAACTCATTGTTAAATTTTCATTGAATAAAATCACACTCACTGCAACTGCTACTACAGGCTCTAATGCTCCCATAATTGAGGTAGCTGTTGAACCTATTGTTTTTATGGCATAAACCAAAGTTGACATAGAAAGTACTGTTGTTACAAGTGCAAATACAACAATTTCCAGAAAAAACATCACATCAGGGAGTGCCATTGACTCATTGAATAATAACACTTTACACAAATAATAAAGGGAGGAAAAAAGTAGTGAATAAAATGTAATTTTTATACTCGAAGCCTTTATTTTTGCTTTATTAACCACTATAATATATAAGGCATAAAACAAAGCACTTGTTAAGGTAACGACAAGACCTATAAAATTGATATTAAAAGCAGAACCTTTAGTGCTCAACGCAAAAACGCCACATATTGTTATAAATAAAGATATAATTGTAAGCTTATTGATACGCTCTTTAAAGAAAAAAAACATTGTTAAAGCTACAATTACAGGGTAAACAAAAAGTATAGTCGAAGCAATTCCGGGAGAAAGATAATCATAACCAAGGAAAAGGAATTCGGCAGAAAGAGCATAGAAAAGACCCAGTAATAGTAATATTAAGAGTTCTTTTGTATTCACTTTTAAAGATTCCTTTTTATATATCAAATACGCTAATAAGAACAGACTTGAGACAAAAAATCGGTAAAAAAGTACCGTATCCATCGGAAAATTAATCGCTTTTATTGGTAAAATAAATAATGGAATTAATCCATAGGAAACTGCCGAAATAATGGCGAATAAATAACCTTTAATTTTCATGTATTCTATAACTTATTAATTGGAATCTTTTTTATGCAGAATTTTTATTGACCTACATTACCCTCTTTTTATGCTCAGCAAAATTACCAAAAAAATCCCTGATTTTGTACTGCGTATTTTGTCGCAGTTTTCAGTCGCAGTGTTATCCTAAGCGGAGTCTAAGAATATTTATTTTCCAGTTTCATCAATCATTTCCTTAGTGCTTTTGCTACTTTAAACCTTTGCTACTAAATTTAGCTCCGACTCACTCTGCCAAACCGAATTGCAATTTTATATATTGGCATCTTAGTACTAATTTCAAGCTATCCCTTTTTATTTTATCAGCTCTCCCCTTTATTTACAGAATAGTGACTTTTTTATCTCTATGAGACAATAATGTGCGTTATTGCCCATGCTGACTATATTTTAAATCTTTACAAAATAATCAAATAGAAAATACATGGATAGTTTAGAAAAACAGATCGAAAAGCTTAATAATGAATTGTCGCAACAAATACCGCAAGAAGTATTGAAAGTATTCGAAAAATCAATAAACGACTTAAAAACACAAAACATTGAAAATAAAAGTATCAAAATTGGAGATATCGTTAGCCCATTTTCTCTACTAAATGCAAAAAAAGAACTCATTCACTCCAAAGATATTCTTAAGAAGGGAAAAACGATTCTTGCTTTTTTTCGCGGTAGCTGGTGTCCATATTGCAATTTAGAGCTTAGAGAATTACAAAACAACATAGCAAAAATAGCTGGCAAAAACGCTACTCTTCTGGCTGTTTCGCCACAAAGCCAAGATCACAGTAGGGTACTTACCGAAAAAAATCAGTTGTCTTTTGAAGTTTTAACTGATGAAAACAATACGTTGGCCAAACAACTAGGAATTAGCTTTAAATTACAAGAATTTGCCATCCCTACTTATCAGGCAATAGGAATTAATTTAAACGAATTTAATCAGAATAATGAAAACACATTACCTGTTCCTGCAGTATTTGTTATAGAAACTGACGGATCTATAATTTATAAATTTGTAGATACTGATTATAGGAACAGACTTGATATCAACGAATTACTACTATCAATATAGTTAAAAACACACTTTAATCTATAACCAATAAAAGCTCAATTGATACCAATTGGGCTTTTGAGTTTATTTTTACTTTAGCGAATTAGAAACTTTATCGCTGTTTTTTCAACCACTCCAGATAGCTATCGGGATAAAAGGATTTAAAATTTAGTGCAGTGTCATCCTGAGGCCGCCTCAAATATTGATTTAATACGCAGTTTTAGGCACAGTTATCAGGGCATCTATACGGATTGCCAACGGTCCTTTTACGGATAGTAATTTGCTTCGCGAGAATGCTCTATTCTTAACATTTGTTCTGCTATTGTGAAATAAGACTACAAAATTATGTGTACTAACTAGATTATTTAAAAAGCTAAAACACTAAAAACAAGAACATTTACTATCCGTAACTTTTAAATAATATAATTTTAAAGAAAATTTAATAAACATTGAATTCTCAATTATTATATTTGGCGACTTATCCTCATAAAATTATTCATTTTATATACCAAAAAAGATTTTCTCTCTAATTTACCTATGAAACCTATTAAGTTTATCTATACCATTCTATTATCCCTGCTTGTTTTTCATGGCAGTGTAGAATATTATAAATATCCTTCTGATCTAAATAATTGTCAAATGCAAGACATTTTTTTAGCTTCAGATATACCTCAGCTTGAATCTTCTTCTTTATACATGACTGATTCGGAGATACATTTTATCATCAAAAAGAAGGTAAAAATCCGCACAGCAAATTCAGAAGCTAGTCTCTTAAAAAAATATTGCTATTCTAAGTTATTTGATTTTAAGGAATTAAAAGAAAATATTATTTATAGTATCGCTTCTATTTATAAAGATCAGCGACACAATCACCTGCACTTATACCAACTTTTCTAGATTTCTAGAACACCTTATTTTTATATACAATATTCATTTATAGTAATGCATTTCATTATTATTTATGGGAGCATATATCTATAGGCTTAGTTCTTTAAAAAACGGTATTCCATTCTTGGAATATACGACACCTTTCTATTTTTAACATTTACCCAATTACAACTCCTTGTATATCATTACTTTGGAGGAAACATATTTATATAATACTTTAAAAATTAATCATGATTATTAGTAAAAAACATTTCTTTTTATACGGTTTATCGTTCTTATTTCTAACCGCTTGTGCAGATAAAACAAAAAATGATACAGCCAATATAAAAACGGTACCTGTTTATAAAATCACATTAAAAGACACTGTCGTTTCTAATCGATTTGTTGCCGATGTACACGCTAAAAACAATGTAGAAATCCATGTACGTATACCTGGAATACTAGATAAAGTTTTTGTTAGCGAAGGACAAAAAGTAAACAAAGGGCAAGTTCTTTTCAAAATTAGCGATGCAGAGCTACAAATACAGCTTATCAAAGCAGATGCAGTATACAAAAGTATGTTAGCAGACCTTAGAATTGCTAGTGTTGAATTAAATCAGGCACAGACTCTTTTTACAAAAAAGGTAATTGCAAGCCAAGAATTAGAATTATCTAAGGCTAAACACGATGCTGCAACTGCTAAAGTGGCACATGCTGCCGCAGAAAAAAAATCCATCAATCAACAAATTAGCTTTACTACAATACGAGCTCCTTTTGATGGCACAATAGATCGTATTCCGTTTAAAGAAGGAAGCCTTGTTGAAAATGGTTCGCTACTTACAACATTATCTCAATTAGATGATGTATATGCTTATTTCTCAATCCCAGAAAATACTTATTTCCAAATGATGGCCGACAATAGCCTGAAAACTAAAGGAGATATACAATTGGTATTACCAAACGGAGTGGTATATAGTAAAAAAGGAGAGTTAAAAACTGCCGATGGAGAAATCGACAGACAAACAGGTTCTATCCAATATAAAGCTAAATTTCATAATCCAGAAGGCTTCATAAAACATGGAACATCTGGTAGTTTAATTATTTCGGAGCCAAGAACCAATGTGGTATTAATACCTCAAAAAGCAGTTTTCTCTATTCAAGACAAGCAATTTGTATTTGTTGTTAACAAGGAAGGAATCGTAAAAATGACCAACATTAGCATTGCAAATACTCTTGACGATGCATACATTTTAAACAAAGGACTGAAACAAAATGATCTTATTGTACAAGAAGGTACTCAATCACTTAGAGATGGTGACAAGATCAATATCAAACAAATGCAAAGTGCAAGCTTGTAATCAATTCCTTAATTAAAATTAAAAAGATACAAAATGATAGAGATGTTTATCAAAAGAAAAATATTATCATTAATCATTTCGGTGATGATAGTTCTTCTCGGAATACTAGCTTTATTCCAATTACCCATAACACAATTCCCTGATATTGTTCCTCCATCGGTAACAGTAACTGCTAAATATACTGGTGCTAATGCTGAAGTTTCTGCCAATGCCGTCGCACTGCCATTAGAACGAGCGATAAATGGTGTACCTGGAATGACTTATATGTCAACAGTTACATCAAACGACGGTTTAACCCTTATTCAAGTATTCTTTGAAGTGGGAACTGATCCCGATTTGGCTGCTGTAAACGTACAAAATAGGGTTACCACAATACTAGATGAACTTCCTGAAGAAGTTATACGAGCTGGAGTAACTACAGAAAAGGAAGTTAACAGTATGTTGATGTACCTTAACGTTACTAGTACAGATGAAATTCAGGACGAGCAGTTTATTTTTAACTTTACCGATATTAATATTCTTCAGGAACTAAAACGTATTGACGGTGTAGGACGTGCAGAAATAATGGGTCAGAAAGAATATTCTATGCGAGTATGGCTTGATCCACAAAAAATGCTTTCTTATAATATTTCGGCAAATGAAGTTATCAATTCATTGCAGAAACAAAACATTTCTGCCGCTCCTGGTAAGGTTGGTGAAGGATCAGGACAATTGGACAGCCAAGTTCAATATGTTATAAAATACGGTGGAAAATTCTTCGAACCTAAACAGTATGAAGAAGTACCATTAAGAGCAAATTCAGATGGTACCATCTTAAAATTAAAAGATGTTGCTAAAATCGAATTGGGATCGATGAGTTACGGAATGGTTTCTAAGACTGATGGAAAACCATCGGCTTCAATCATGCTAAAACAACGTCCAGGATCCAATGCATCAGAAGTAATTGCCAGCGTAAAAGCAAAAATGGCTGAGCTAAAAGGAACTTCATTCCCTCCTGGAATGAATTATAATATTGCCTATGACGTATCTCGCTTCCTTGATGCCTCTATTGATGAAGTTTTAGTAACGCTTATAGAAGCATTCCTTCTTGTGGCCTTTGTAGTTTTCATATTCCTGCAAGATTGGCGTTCTACACTTATCCCTGTATTAGCAGTACCTGTAGCATTGATTGGTTCATTTACTTTTATGTCGATGATGGGCTTTTCTATAAATCTACTTACTCTTTTTGCTTTAGTACTATCGATAGGTATTGTCGTCGATAACGCCATTGTCGTCGTCGAAGCCGTACACGTTAAAATTACGGAGGAACATATGGATCCGTTACCAGCAACCATTAGCGCCATGAAAGAAATTACTGGTGCCGTTATTGCAATTACTATTGTAATGGCTGCTGTATTTATTCCGGTTGCTTTCCTTAGCGGACCTGTTGGGGTTTTCTACAGGCAATTTTCGCTTACCATGGCAATTAGTATTGTAATATCTGGTATTAATGCACTTACATTAACACCTGCTTTATGTGCTATAATGCTAAGAGCACACGATCCTAACAAAGAAAAAACATCACTTTTAGATCGTTTCTTTGTCCGATTCAACAGATGGTTTGACAAAATCACTTCACGATACATTAGAGTACTTTCTAAATTTGCAGATCGCAGCTCTATAACTATAGGTCTTTTGGTTTTATTCTGTGTTCTTACTTGGGGTACATCAGTATTTTTACCTTCTGGATTTATCCCTGCTGAAGATCAAGGAATGGTATATGTAAATGTTACTACACCACAAGGAGCAACTGTAGAACGTACAGATAAAGTACTGGATGAAGTAACTCGTATTGCAAAAGAAATTGAAGGAGTTGATAACGTAACCACACTTGCGGGTTATAGCATTGTTACTGAAATCGCTGGTGCATCATACGGAATGGGAATGATCAACCTGAAAAGTTGGGATGATAGAGACATATCTGTAAATGAATTTATTGCAAAACTAAGCGAGAAAACAAAAGGAATAGCCGATGCACAAATTGAAATTTTTGCACCTCCTACCGTTCCTGGATTTGGTAATACCAGTGGTTTTGAAATGCGTTTGCTTGATAAATCTGGCGGCTCTATCAGCAACACAGATGAGGTTACAAAAAACTTTATCAAGGAATTAAATGCTTCGCCAGAAATTCAAAATTCATTCTCAAGCTTTGATGCTACTTTCCCTCAATATCTAATCCATATTGATTATGATATGGCGGCCAAAAAAGGAGTTTCTGTAGATAATGCTATGTCAACATTACAGACTATGTTGGGATCCTTTTATGCTACAAACTTTATTCGCTTTTCGCAAATGTATAAAGTAATGGTACAGGCAAGTCCTGAGTTTAGAAAAAATCCAGAAAGCATACTCGATATGTATCTTAAAAATGATGCAGGCGAAATGGTTCCGTTCTCTACTTTCATAAAATTAGAACGTGTTTACGGGCCAGAAGTACTTACTCGTTACAATATGTATATGTCAGCAATGATCAACGGAGAACCTGCTGAAGGCTTTAGCTCTGGAGAAGCGATTGCTGCTGTAGAGAAACTTGCTGCCGAAAAACTCCCTAGTAAATTTGAATTGGAATGGTCAGGTATGACTCGTGAAGAAATTCTATCTGGAAACCAAACAATATACATTTTTGCTTTGTGTTTACTGTTTGTTTACTTATTACTTGCTGCTCAATACGAAAGTTTACTACTGCCTTTCCCTGTGCTTTTATCGCTTCCGGTGGGTGTTTTTGGTTCGTATCTCGCACTTTTAGCCGTAGGATTAGACAATAACATTTATGCACAAGTAGCCTTAGTCATGCTTATAGGACTACTCGCCAAAAATGCCATTTTGATAGTCGAATTTGCCATGGCACAAAACAAGCTAGGGCAAGATATTACTGAAGCTGCGATAGAAGGAGCCAGACTTCGTTTTAGACCTATCTTAATGACTTCATTTGCTTTTATATCAGGTCTTATACCATTGTGTATTGCCTCAGGAGCTGGTGCAATTGGTAACCGCTCTATTGGTACTGCCGCTGCAGGAGGAATGTTAATAGGAACCATCTTTGGACTTATTATTATACCTGGACTTTATATCCTGTTTGCAAAAATGGAAAAAGCAATGAAAAAATAAACTTAAACAATGAAAAAATCACTCAATAACTCAAAATATATTTTAATATTAGTATTTGTTATGCTATTAACTGCTTGTTCTGCCCCTAGGGTGGCAGAACCGCAGAAAGCAAAAGCATTACCTGAAAATTTTGATGCTAAACGCAAAAAAACTACTGCCAATCAAGAAGATTTTATTCCATTAAAAACGGCTAGCTACTTCAAGGATCCTGAATTAGAAAAATTATTGGATAAGGCTATCCTTCAAAACCCTGATTATCTAATCCTTCAGGAGAGAATATTAATCGCTAACTCTCATCTAAAAGTAGCAAAACTAGCTTTGTTGCCTTCATTTGATATTGTGGCTGATGCTTCGGGTACACATTATGGTAAATACACTATGGATGGTGTAGGTAACTTTGATACAAACCTATCTCAGAATATATCAGAGAGACAAAGAATTGCTACAGATTTAACCCCAAACCTATTCCTTGCAGGAAAAGTTTCTTGGGAAGCTGATATCTGGGGTAAACTTAGCAACCGAAAAAAAGCTGCACGCCAAAGGTATTTTGCATCAAAAGAAGGAATGAGATTGTTGCAAACAAGATTACTTAGTGATATTGCGACGCTTTACTACAAACTTGTAGCACTAGATAAACAAGCTGCTATTTATAAAAATAACCTAGCAACACAGCAACGAGCTCTTGATATTGTTTCTGCTCAAAGATCTGTTGGAAAAGCAACAGAGCTTGCAGTGCAACAGTTTAATGCTCAAAACAACAATATTCTTGCTGAGGCAGAACAATTAAACTTAAGTATTGATCAAACTGAAAAAGCGATATTAAACCTACTGGGAGAATACGGTGGAACTGTTAGCAGAAGTAGCGATTTCTTATCAGGACACCTTGAAGTATTGAATCAAAAAATAAGTGTTGATTCCATAATCCATAACAGACCCGATGTATCGGAAGCTTATTTTGAATTGTTGGCTACCAATGCAGATGCAAAAGCGGCACGTGCCTCTTTTTTCCCAACTGTAAATCTTGGGGCGTATGGAGGTCTTAACTCTTTTTCTTTCCCTACATTTTTTGATAGCCAATCATTTGCATGGCAATTACTGGGCGGCATAACAGCACCGATATTTAACAAAGGACAAATTAAACAAGACTTTTTTGTTGCCAACAAAAAACAACAAATTAGCTTCCTAAATTATCAAAACACCATAACGATAGCTTATAATGAGCTAAGTGCTTTATTACATCGAACTGAAGCTTTTCAGGATGTTTTAAGCTATAAATCAAAAGAAATAGAACATCTTGAAATAGCTGTAAATGTCTCAAATGATTTGTATTTAAGCGGATATGCTAATTACCTTGAAATAATTAGTGCTCAAAAAAACAAACTTCAGGCAGAATTAGACTTTGTAGATATACAATTAAAAAATGCTGACTCACAAGTTTTATTATACAAAGCTTTAGGAGGAGGAATCAATTAAAGTTAGGTTATTGGACTATTTTTAATTTCTAAAAAATGATACAGTAGCCCTATTTTTAATTCTATTTATACCAAGAGGCTGTCCCAAAAAGACAGCCTCTTTTTATATATTCTTCCTAACTTAATTACATTGAATGCGAGCAGCTGTTAGTTAACTCAAAATATTTCTTATATTGCTCCAAAACATAAGAAATGAGCAGAAAACATGGATTTGGTAAAATCTTAGATCAAAAATATACTTCTGTAAAAAAATGACGATAATGATTAAACTTTTTATAAATCGAGATTAAAAAATGGTCTCTATAAAGTAATATAAAAGATGAATATTATAGACTTATATAGCGGATACGAAGGATACCCTGAACTAATTTTAAGAGAGAAACGAAATAATAATCAAATTTTTTTCGAAGTTCATTTACTTGACTTTCATTTTAATGAAATATTATCCTTAATTCCATTGGGACAATATCATGAAGAAAGTGTAATGTATAATTTTTTCAAGGCAGAAGGCTGGCATAATAGTGAATGGGAATGCAAAAGAATTCAAGAGCTATATAATCAACTCATTTTTATAGAGTCTACTATCCCAGAAAAATTGAAAGAAGTGTTTAATGCTATTAGCCAAATTTGTTACTCCTGCATACAAAATAATAGTAGATTATTTTTTGAATTAGAGTAAAATTTATTCTAGACCACCCATGTCTACCCTACAAACGCAATATCATTAAATTAAGCTTTTTTATAACTAAAAACTTTTATCTATAAGCACTAAATCACTAAGAAAACATGTGTAAACTTAGTGGCTTTATATCTCTTCGACAGAGATTTATTCGGTATCATTTCTTAACCTAATAACATTAAACGTGTGTAGCGTAGCTTGCGAGGGGCATAATATCTTAACTAATGCCTACACAATTTGAGAAATCATAAAAACTGCAATAAAAGAAACTACAGCAAACACTATAGAGTTTACGATTCTATCTTTTCTCTTTATCGATTTTTCTGACATATCAAGTTCAGTAATATATTTTTTTCTTGTTTTATTTCGTTTCATATCTTTTATTTTAATTTACAACGTTTTACGTCTATGTTACTGTTATTATAATTTTCAAAATTTATTTTTTCAAAATAGTTGTATTGATTTGTATCTAATAAAATCAAATGGTATGCCAAGATAGCCAATAATACATCAATAAACTAAATAACAAATAGTTACAAAAAAAGCATTATTACTTAACTAATACATTCCTATCAAAATGATACGGTTAGCCATTCAAAATGAAAGGGTTTAAAAACTCTGATAATAAATATCGCTTTAAAACATAGGTGGAAACTCAGTAAATTCTGTAGTCATTCTTTAAGTCACATTTTATTTTTGTATAACCATTAAGATACAACGGTTTACCGATTTACTCATAGAAAAACTTTCGTTGAGTAACTGTTTTTTTGCATGACAAAATTTATAATTTTATATTTACAATGTCTGTTTACAGCAGGTATAACAACCTGTTAACGACTTTAGACAATTTGAATTTTAAAAAAGTTAAACCATTTTACTTATGAAAAAACGATTATTACTTTCAATCTTTGCATTACTTAGTTTTATTTTAACATCGCAAGCACAAGAAAAAGGCAGTAGCGACCTTAGTGTTAATATTGGTTTTGCAACATCTACCGAGTTGTCAAATCTTTTTACAGATATCCTTGTTAGTGGTCTTACTGGTAATCAAATAAAAACTGGTGATATTAAGGCAGGTCCCACTTTGGGGATAACGTATCGCTATGCAATAGCCAATAGATGGATGGTACAAGCCGATGGATTTTATCAAAAAATGTCACAAGATATATATGTAAATAACACAAAAGAAGGCAAAGCTAATTACACTTACATTACTGTAGGTTTGGGTACAGATTATCGTTATATCTCTACTAATTTTTTCCAGATGTATTCTGGAGTTGCAGTTGGTTATACATCCGAAAATATAAAAAATTCAGGAGCCCAAAATTCTGCTAATGGAGATGGCTTTATAAACTACCAAGTAAATGCATTAGGCTTTCGTGTAGGTAAATCATTTGCTGCTTTTGCCGAATTGGGATTCGGATATAAAGGTATTGTAAACACTGGTGTTTCGTACCAATTTTAGTAGTTACACTAAGAGCTGATTTAAAACGTTGACAAATTAAATATTGTTCTTTCTAAAAGATTGTAATAAAAAACGCTTCAAAAGATATGTACTTGCCATAACCTTATTTACAAGAAATATTTTCACTACAAATAATATATATAACAAAAAGGATGAGCAATGCTCATCCTTTTTTCATTTACTTCCAATACTAATTCTTTTTCAACGCATTAGAGATATAATATCATATACCACTTATTCAAAAATATCCTCTAAATCGTGTAATTAAATTGAAAATAAAGTCAAAAAAACTCTTTGGATCTATCTTGGTATCTGTGGACGTTCCATTTTATATTGTCTTCCTGATAGCGTTTTAATAAAAGATACCAATGCTACAATTTCATCATCATCAAGATTTAGTGGTTGCAATAATACATCCGTTTGTGGAAATAATGGATCAGCAGCTTTCTCACTCTCCGTTGGATCAATCATATGCATGCCGCTGTTATAGATATTAACTATTCCTGTCATATTATCAAATAAACCATTATGCATCCATGGCCCTGTGTACATGACATCGCGAAGTGAAGGAGTTCTAAATTTCCCAACATCTTCAGCCTTTTTAGTAATATGATACAGTCCCAAATCTTCGTATTCTCTTTTATAATACGTAAGTCCTATGTTGTGGAATGATTCATCTGTAAAATATTTCCCAGAATGACAATTCATACAACGTGCTTTGGTACGGAAAAGATGCATCCCGTGTATTTCCTCATCAGATAACTTACTGTAATCTCCATCAATAAAAGCATCAAATCGGCTTCTTTTGCTCAATATTGTTTTTTGGAATGTTGCTAATGATTGCAAAATCTTTTCGTAAGTAACATCTGTACTTCCGTAGGCATTCTGAAATAATACAGCATAACCTTTAACTTTTTTTATCTTTTTTGCCAGACTTTTAGCATCCATATTCATTTCATGATGTGCAGTAATTGGTCCCTGCGCCTGCTCTTCTAGCGTTGTTACCCGACCATCCCAAAAGAATGATTTTCGTGCATTGATATTATAAAGAGATGGTGTATTTCTTTTTCCTTGCAAATGATCATTCCCTAAAGATACCTCTCTACCATCTCCCCAAGCCAATTCTGGATCATGACAGCTACTACAAGAAACCTGATTCGACCCTGAAAGTTTTGGATCAAAGAAAAGCATCTGACCCAGTATTGCTTTAGGATCATCCAATCTTTCATAATAACTGGTATCAACAGCCAAGGATTCAAATTCTTCCCAAGCTACCCCCTTGTCAATAGTAGGTTTAGGCCATTGGTTTACGGGCTTACTATACAGTTCCCGCCAGTTGGTATTTGCCATTTTTTCGCTTAGCGTAACACTAAAACTCAATAGCGAATGCACAACTCCAATACAGAGAACTAAAAAAAGGGTTTTAAATAAAATAGACTTCATTATAAAGCAATAGTGTTTTTATAATACATCTTAAAATGTCAAGCCCAGTGACATTTGAAAATAAGTATTGTTTTTGTTTGTAGAATAATTGTAATAATCCAGATCTGTTTTGACGAAAAAGTTAAGATCTGCTTCGTACTTGTAATCCCATCGCGTTCCCAAATTCATTTTAGTATAAGTGGCAGATAAATAAGCAAAATTATGATCTAACATCTCAAAAATTTGATTTGTATTTACGCGGTCATTCAGTTTCATTTTTGAATCTAAAGCCCAGCTATGCTCAACCGAAGTCGAAACATTAATTAATAATTGTGAGAGAAGCTTTGATATAGAAAAATCTAATCGACCAATACCCTGTTGAACATCAATAATCCGTAAGGGATCAATATATTTTGTTTCTGTTTTTTTCAAATTAAAACTCGGAGCAATAGACCATGATAATTCAGGATTAGGGATGCTGTATAATCCAGAAAACACAACAGATGTAACTTGATTGCTGTATTTAGTATCTTCAGCTATTTTTACATAAGATGTTGAAGTTTGATTATCGAATATGTTTTCAGTACCAGCCCGATCAGTATAAGAAAATCCAATTTTTGTACCCCAAGCCTGTTTCTCTGATTTCTTTAAATAAGAAACCTCACCTTGATAACCTTTTTCTAAAATACTAGAGGCAATAAGATCTTGAAATTCAGTCATTATTTTTTCATAATCAAAACGATTGTATCCTACAGCTACTGCAAAACCATTTTGATCTTTTGGGAATAATTGCACATTTGCACCATACCCCTTTCCATCATAAAAAGAACTCAATTTATTTCCGGTAAGCAAGTTGTTATATACTCCAAGCCCAGTCATATGATAAACGGCCGGAGCTCCCAACTCGCTAAAGAATTTTAAATTATTCGACTGGGTATATTTTTGTAAATTAATTGCTGCTCCAATAGCATAATGATTTCCGATGTTTCTGGAAAGCCCTACTCCTACCTTTAGATCCGAAACTGTATTTTTAGGTCTGGGATCGATATCACGGTATTCTAATAAAGCGCGGTATTCGGCAACAACTCCAAGAGTCATTTTCTGAAATGCTTTTGTATATCCACCTTTAAAAGAATATTCCTCAAAAGAAAGATCACCTCCTATAGAATCGGCAGTTACATAAGGATAGATTACCTGATAATCTGAGCTTTCGTTCCAGCGCACATTTTTACGTTGTCCATTTTTATAATACGCATTTCCCCAAACAGTATTCTTAGTATCAATCTTATAATGAGATTGTGCATTAATAAGAAATTGATTAATACCGCTCCCTAGTTGCTGCATATTGGTTTGTTGCGAACTAGCATTATAACCTGCACTAAATTCGGATAAAGAATAACGGCGGGCATACGGCTGATTTGCTGGATTAGTATAAATTATATTAGAAAAATTATTAGCAGGAGATAAATCCTCATGAATACGGAGTAATACCGAAGTACTATCCTGTGCATGCAGCATAGCTGAACTAAAAATAAGAAATAAGAAGATGGAACGAAAGCTCATGATAAATTTATTAATTCATTAAAGATGGTTTAACCTCAGGGCTAAAATCTAATGTAGAATTATTTGTGTCCTTCAATGTTTTTATACCTTTAGCGTTAGTTGAAAGCACTTTACGACGAACGCTTTTTCCATAACGGCTTTGATCTGCATCAACTTTTCCGCAGTAAGTCCATCCCATGTCTAATGAAGGAGCAGTAACAATCCATTGAAATTCTGATGCAACACTTAAATTAACAGCATCTACAATCCATTCATTAGGAATAGAGTAAACACTCTCTCCCATTGGATAACTCTCACCACCAATTACCATATTGTACTCATAGTCATACGTATAATCAGCTAAAAAAGCATCTTTATTTATTGGCAAACGAGCAATAACGAAGCTTTTGAATCCTCTGTTATGAATAACCATCGATGAGAATAAATTCTGCATATTAGGAACTGCTGGATTATCAACATCATCGGCATCTTCTGTATAAAATTCGAAATTAGCAGTTCTCAAGTCTATTGAACCCGAATTGTATTCTTTATGGTTAATTGCATCTTCAGCAATAATAAAATAGGCACCCGGAGCAATTGGATAAGTAGTTCCGTTTCCTGGAACAATTGCAATGGCTGATGCTGCAAACGATTTTTCCATGATATTTGGCGTATAATTCTGTTTTTCAATCGTCATAAATTCTGATTGTGCAATCATCAATCCATCTGCATATAATACCTGATCCGTATTATTGTAAATTTTAAAGTATTTGTCGCCTAGATATTGTTTACCCTCAGCAGTCTTTGTTCCTGTAAAAAATACCTCCTCAATAATAAAATCTGATTGGTTTGTTTTAAGGAACAGATTTAAAGAAACTACAGCGGTTTGACCTGTAATAACTACAGATTCTTTATAGCCGCTTACTGAGGCATCAACAGTACTCTCGCCTGCCGAATAATTAATTTTTCCATTAATAGAAATTTCATAAGAACCTTCGCTTAGTGCAATAGAAAGATTATTATTTGTAAATGCACTGCTTTCAGTTATTTTACCTGTATTAAGTTCTTTAAAAGAAACCGTAAGATTAGAAAGCACCACATTATTTAAATCCTCTGGATTACTTAGTTTTAAAGTTAAAGCAGTTTGCTTACCGCTATAATTATCATCATCTTTTGAACACGATTGTAATAGTGCCATTACGGCTATTGTTAGATAAATGGGTAGTAATTTAATTTTCATGATTAAGGTATTTATTTAATATTAAAAGTTATAAATTCAAGTTTAATTCCATTCCGAAATAAGGAGAAGTAAGTCCTCTTCGTTCAATCTTCTGACCGTTAATTTCATAATTTTGATAGTAGCTAAAGAGTCGGTTAACGAACATCGATATTCTAAATTTTTTATAAAAATCTTTAGAGACTTTTAAATTCATATTCATCGACATCGGAACGGTTCTTTTTTCAAATAAAGCGTCGTTGTACTTTATATCCAGCCATTGCAAAATAGGATCTGATTTATTTTCTTCGAGATAAGGATGCTGCTTTCCGGAAGGATCAATATAGGAAATCGGGGTCCCGTTCATAGGCGTAGATTGTCCGCTTCTGAACCACATAAATTGAAATGAACTAGAGAACTCCAATCCAAGTGAAGGAATATAGGTATCAACAATTAGATTGGTATTTAATTGCTGCTTTTCGGAACCATCATCCCATTGGTAAAGTCCTAAATAAGGAAGTCGCTTCCCGTTGATAACAATGTCTTTTTGTCCGCTTTTGTAAACAGGGCTGCTGTTTGTATAAATCGTTTTAAACCAAGCGCCATTTATTGTAAATCGGGTATTTATCGCTTTAAAACGCTTCGATGAGAATTGAAATTCGACCCCGCTTTTAAGTAATTTACTTCCGTTATTTGTAATGTTATAGGTGGTTAATAAGGTATCCATAACAAAGCTCATCTGAGCAAGATCAGGCTGTCCCGTTAAGGTTAAAGGATCGATAGAACTGCTATCGTATTTTTTATAGGAAAGTGCATGATAACGAGAACCATTTCTAAATCCAGAATCCAAACGTTCATTAAAATAAGTAACCGAAAATCGATTGTTATCATATGAGAAATCTGTTCGAACTTCCCATTTTTTATTGATTGCAGGCTTTAAATCATAATTAATTGCAGCCGTTTTATAAGTCATTAAATTGATTCTTCTGTATTCAGGAGTATTATGGTAATAATTAAGCTGTACCAAATCATTATATACATAATCAGGATAAAGCTGTGCCAGTGTTGGAAATTTAGTATACTGACCCGTACCAACTGTGAATTCCGTTTTTAAGGCATGTTTTCCAATTTTAAAAGATGGTAGCGCCCATTGTGCATTAATTCGGGGATCAAAATAATATTTCCCATGAATGGCATAAGCCGATGGCACGTTTAATAATGACATGGCTCGGATACCACCAGCAATGTTTAATTGATGGTTGCCTAAGGGAATTGTAATCGCATCTTCGGCAAAAAAAGCAATATCAGTACTGGCAGGAATATCTTTGTATGATCTGGGGCGCGTTGTCATTTCAGGAGACGGCGGATGTGTTGTATCATAAACCTGACCTTTCCCATTATTTTTAGAATAAGTCCACTCCGAGCCTGCCTTTAAAGCATGTGTTATTCCTAGAAAACGAACTTCAAAGTCTCCCATTCCTTTAAAAAAAGCATCAAATGGTTTTCCATCAACCAAAAGATTAGAAGTATATTGAGGGGTTAAAAAAATACCATCAGATTCTCCTTGTTCTGTATTATTAGGGATAGCAGTCGCATTAGACACCTGAACCCATTTCGTCTGTTCTATTTTATCATATTGCTGACTCAATGATGTCGCTACATGTATCGCTTTTAAAAATTGAGCTGATTTGAAATTTAAATCAAAAGAGTTGGCCAATGAAAACCGATTGTAATCAGAGCTATATCGGTCTATTTTTGCAAAACCAACATCGGGATCAGCTTTCTCATTGTCCATAGAACCACTATAATCCAGACTGGAATCCCACTGAAGCAAATAAGAATCATTCTCCCATGTTTTTTGAGCACGAATCGATGCTGTAATTCTTTTGTAGTTTTCAAAACTATTTCGAGGATCAGGCTTTGCATTCAAATAATCAAGACCAACATTTAATACAAATCGTTTTTCTTCATCTTCAAAACCTTTACCTACATAGTATAATTTGCTGAACTCATCAGCTTTAAAACGCGATTCCAAATCACTACGGCCTCTTTTACGTTTAATCTTAATAAGCCCGCTCGTTAAATCACCATATTCTACAGAAGGAATTCCTCTAACAATTTCTACTCTCTCAATCTGATCTGTAGAAATAGAACGCATATCCACCCCTTTTGATGTAGTGTTTCGACGTGTATTTGCGTATCCAGAACCAGGCGTAATAGTCATATTGGAACCCGTTGTATATTGTAAATTCGCATCCGTATTAATAGGGATTCCATCGACTACAAAGGCAGTTCCAAGAGATGAAATATCATAATTAGAATCGGCTATTCCGACTTCTCTTAATTTAATATGGTTAGATACATTAAATACAGGGTCTTTAGAGCGTCCCCCTGGCAGTAATTCTAATAAATCGGTAAAACTAGAAGGTTGTAAATGCTGCATTGCTTTTTTATCAATGACAGAAGTACTTGTCATTCCACGAGATTCAGTAGCTGTAATAACTACTTCATTCAATTCAACACTTATTGGAGTTAATTCAAAAGATAAATGTTGGTTGCTTGTAAAAACAAGGTTCTTTTCGATACTTGCGTAACCTATATGCGATACTTTAATTTTGTAATTCCCACTCGGAATAGATTCTAAAACGACGCTGCCAAAATCATCTGATTGCAATTCGTATTTCTGAAATACTCCTTCTACAGCTACTATTCCCCCCTTTATTGGAAATTTACTCTCAGAATCTTTAACAGCAATCTGAATCCTTAGTTTATTTATGTTTTGAGCAAAACCAAGATTGGAAAACAAAATGCATAATAACAGAATAATAGTTTTGCTATTTTTAGTTATTACTAGGAGACTATTGCAATAAGACATGGTATTTAATTGTAATGGAAACTGTAATATATGTAACAGATATTCGGTTAAAAGTTGCAAATATAACTTAATTTAGACTGAATAAAAATAACTTATTACAAAAAACTTCCCCTCTTAACAAAACTTGTAGTTCTATTAATAGCTTATAAACTCAGTAATAAGGACATACAGAAAGAATAAAATTAAAAAATCTTCCAAAAAAAATAAGCTCAGGATTAATGCTTATCAGGTGTGATTTGGAGTATCTAGCGCATAAAAAAACCTCGCCAGTAATTGACGAGGTTTAATGTATTTTCTTTGATTATCGTTGTGCCACACGAAAGGATTCGTGCAGGAGCGGGGGTATTATTTACATAACCTTCTGCTGTTGGGAAATACTGTAATATTATTTATAGACTTTACCGTCACACTCAAAATTAAAACTCAAAACTGTATCCTTTTTATGGATACTGAAAATTAATTCTCCTTTCTTTTTTATTATAGTATCGCCAATAGCAATATCTTTTTTATAATCTGCCCACCATCTATCACTTCTACTAGAATTACAATCGCATTCTTTTTCGGTTACTGGATTTATTCCTTTATAATCAAATCTGTCATCAGTATCAGTTGGTATTTCCCGTACAATTAAAAGACATTCGTCTCCTTTTAAATCTTCTGCTTCTTCATTACAATTTCCCATAGGACCACAACAAAAGAAACACAAAGCCAAGCATAATAAAATAGTATATTTCATAATTTTTATTTTTAAAATAATCTTCTGCTGTAAGTAACTCCTCCGCTAACACCTGTACTCGGTTTAAGATTGAAAATGAAACTATTAGTTAAAATCCCTTCTCTTTTATTAAAATCAAACTGGCCTTGTTTATTAACTCTAGCACTTTGATAATGAGACACTCCATAGTTGGAATAAGAAGCGGAACCTCCTTTTGAATATCCTTTTAAACCTTCAAATAAAGAAGTACCTCCATACGTATCATGTATATCAACAGATAATCCTGCTCCAGCACTAAATCCTCTTGAACTGGAAAGCCCAGAACCAACAGAACCAAAACCTGCAAATGTATTGTCACTAGCATCAAGAGCCAAACTAAGACTTACAGAAAAAGTAGTAAAATTATAATCTACTGAACCTGAAAGTGTAAGACCATATCCATCAGGAGTGTACGGAGAATAAGGATTTTTTCCATCAATATGCTTATAAGTATCGAAATAACCTTGATAATAAGATTGGCTTTTATATCCCTTTACTACCACCTCATTTAGACCTACCGCTGGCAAATCTACTCCATTAGGTAATCCATCTTTACCAACATATTGTGCGTTTCCTGTATCAGTTCCTTGTCCTTTTTTTGATGGATCAATAGAATTATTACCACCACTCTTGTATATATCTGTCCAATGTCCTCCGTTTTGATTTAAATAATCACTCTGAAACATAGTATCGTCCCCACCGCCACCTCTATCACCTTCTGCCGTACTCATAGCACCTGCTGATCGTGCACCTCTTGGCGCCATACCATCAGGATCAATAAAATACACTGGATTATCAAAACAATAATTGTAAGGACTATATCTTCTCATCTTTTCTGCTAGTGGGTCAATATTACTCCAACCAGCTCTTGCAGGGTCATAAAGTCTCGACCCATAGTCATACATCCCAAGCCCCAGTTCGTCCTGCAGTTCTTTCCCATTGTACTTATATTTATAATCACTTGCTGAATTAACATTATACCCTTCGTGTTTTAAACCAAAAGGATAATAATTGTTTTCTTCAAGAATTTCAAGAACATTTTGAGCATTTTTTTTGTAGCTCACACGGATATTCCCTAAATGATCGGTATAATTAAACACATAACTATAATTGCTCGCTCCATTTACAGGTGTGTTGTTTACATAGCCTTCTGCTGTTGGAAAATACTGCAACACATCGTTTTTATACTGAAATCCTCCTAAATATTTCGTACTTGTGATAACTCCATTATCAGTTACAATTTTCTCTAGTTTTTGCCCAGTTGCGTTGTAAATATAGACAATGTTATCTGCTCAATAATTTTATCGCGTGAGTAACTACTTTTTTAAAGAACGTCCTTTTTCATTTTCTTGCTTTGTAAAAATAGTAAAATATATAGATTATATACTCAATTAAAAGAAAAAATTGATAATTTTTCGTACATTTTGTTGTTTTAAAAAAACTACAAATCTTTACATACATTCTTAATGCTAAACGATTTACTTTGATATTGAGCCTGTTTTTTCAAATGATTTTTTAGAACGTTTTGATTTTGATTTCAAATGAAAATTAAAAAATATTCCAATAAAACAAGCTCAGGATTAAAGCCTATTTGGTATGATTTGGAGTATCTAGCGCATAAAAAAACCTCGCCAGTAATTGACGAGGTTGGATTGGTTTATGTGATTCGCTTTGTGGGCACGGAAAACATTTCGGCACTATCGTTGCACATATCTGAGCGGTCGGGTCAATAATTAACAACCAACACATCTGATACATCGTCTATTTTATCATTACCTTGATGCATTAACAAATGTTCCGATATCAATAGTTGAATTATCATTTACTTTATGTAATAAAAAATGAAGAGTATCTATTTTAGTGTTTTTGGGGTATCTTATCATAAACACTCCATTACCAGAACCTAAATTACCAAAATGCTTTTCCTCTATTTTCCATTCTAATAAGTATTCACTTTTCTTAAACTCTTTTCTTGTTTTTTTTAATTTCAAAACAATTTGATTATTTGGAGATAATGCAACTTTTCTTTTTTCTCCGTTTATAACTTTATAATGCCAAACTTTTTCAATCCATACAGAATCAATAATATCTAAATCTCCCGTTTGCAATTTATTTGCAGTCGAGAGGTAAAACCCATTTTCTTTTGAATTTGAAATTGTTGAAGATGCTTGAGGTGTTGCTGTATTGAATTCATTACAACTAATAAACATTATCGCTATAATGCATAGACTAATTAAAACTTTCTTTCTCATTTTCTTGACAATATTGTTCGTGGCACATTCTTATTTGCCTGTTTTACGGAATAGTACATCTCATTTGGAACTACTCCATTATATAAAGCAACTCCTGCAGAATAACCTCCAAATCCTTTATATTTATCAGGGTCAACCGTTCTTACACCCAATTTATTTAAGGTTTCATTTACAGCTTGTCCGCAATTATTAAAAATAAGTGAATATTTACTCAATGCCTGTTTTGTCATTTCCTTTTCTCCTTTTTCAGCTGTGGATGATTGTATTTTAATTACTACACCTTCCTTATATTCCGAATAATCCTTATCAGCAAAAAAATCATTAATAGTATTAAATATGTCTTTCCTAGCTTCTAAAGCAGGCCCACCAGTCACTGGATTATTGCCACTATTAGAATTTTCATCGTCGTCTCTACCCTCTTTTGAAATAAATACCCATCCCGTATCGTCATTACCTACTAATAAAGCATTATGTCCAAAACCGCCTGCTCCTTTTGGCGCATTTACTACAGCAACATAATCACCTTTCTTGTATTGCTCTTGTTTAGGTGTAGAAATACCTTGACTTGCCTTTGCTTCTTCAAACGATACTTCTTTATCTCTATCTTTATAAACTCCTTTTCTTCCTGAATTATGGGCATCCCAATCGTAAGTAGCTAGCATTCCATCTGGGTCAATAAAAAATACAGGATTGTTATAACAATACGTATATGGTGACCATCTTCTAGACATTTCAGCTAATGGGTCAATATTCATCCAACGTCCAAGAGCGGGGTCATAATTTCTAAAACCATAATCGTACATTCCAAGCTCCATCTCGTCTTGTAATTCCTTCCCGTTATATTTATACTTATAATCACTTGTAGGATTAACATTATACCCTTCGTGTTTTAAGCCAAAAGGATAATAATTATTTTCTTCAAGAATTTCAAGAACATTTTGAGCATTCTTTTTATAGCTTACACGTACATTTCCTAAATGGTCGGTATAATTAAACACATAACTATAATTGTTCGCTCCATTTACAGGTGTATTGTTAACATAGCCTTCTGCTGTTGGAAAATACTGCAGTACATCGTTTTTATACTGAAAGCCTCCCAAATACTTAGTTTGAGTTACAACTCCATTATCAGTTACAATTTTCTCTAGTTTTTGACCCGTTGCGTTGTAAATATAAACAATGTTGTCTGCTCAATATTTTTCTCGCATAAGTAACTACTTTTTAAAGAACGTCCTTTTTCATTTTTTTGCTTTGTAAAAATAGTAAAATATATAGATTATATACTCAATTAAAAGAAAAAAAATACAACTTTTCGCATATTTTGTTATTTCAAAAAAACAACAAATCTTTACATACATTCCTAATGCTAAACGATTTACTTTGATATTGGGCATATTTTTTCATATGCTTTTTTTAGACTGTTTTATTTTTAATCTCAAATGAAAATTAAAAAATCTTTCAAAAAAAACAAGCTCAGGATTAATGCTGATTTGGTGTAATTTGGGGTATCTAACGCATAAAAAAACCTCGCCAGTAGTTGACGAGGTTGGATTTGTTTATCAATTGTATTTATTAAAAGTATTATCAGGATTGGTTGTTTTCTATTGAATCAATACTTTTGATAACATTAGAATATAACATCTCATCATATGAACTATTCCATTCAATGATTTTGTAATATGCTTTCATTGCTAACTCGAATCCTACTGGAGCATTATAAGTTTTGTAATTCAATAATTTCTCTTCTTCAGAGCTAGCTTTTCTCAATTTATTATCAAAAAAATCTTGAATATAAACAGGTTCTGTTCCTATTTTGTAATATGGCAACTTAATTTTATCTAGATTAGATTTTACATTATCAATCACTACCCAATGTTTATGATAAAATTTGGCATCAAAAGTATTTCCAAAAAGTAGTATCTTATCTTTTAACAATTCTTCTGTTTGAGGTCTAGAACGATACGAACCTTTAAAAATTATAATGCTAAAAGCATCTTTTTTGTAAAATCTTACAATTTGTCCATAACACTTTGAATTTTCACTAATAGAAAATTCGAATATATCTCCTTCTTTTAATTTCATATAGTAATATTATTGTCGAATTACATTTTTTCTATTTGAAGCTCCTCCTTTAGGATTTGTATTATTAGTCGGTCCTTCTAGTGTTGTTTACATAGCCTTCGATTACAATTTTCTCTAGTTTTTGCCCCGTTGCGTTGTAAATATAGACAATGTTATCTGCTCAATATTTTCCTCGCGCGAGTAACTACTTTTTTAAAGAACGTCCATTTTCATTTTCTTGCTTTGTAAAAATAGTAAAATATATAGATTATATACTCAATAAAAAGAAAAAAATTGATAATTTTTCGTACATTTTGTTGTTTAAAAAAAACAACAAATCTTTACATACATTCTTAATGCTAAACGATTTACTTTGATATTGGGCATATTTTTTCAAATGATTTTTTTAGAACGTTTTGTTTTTAATTTCAAATGAAAATTAAAAAATCTTCCAATAAAACAAGCTCAGGATTAATGCTTATCGAGGTGATTTGGAGTATTTAGCGCATAAAAAAACCTCGCCAGTAATTGACGAGGTTGGATTGTTTTAAGCAATTCACTTTGTAGCATGTGAAGGATTTCCACGCTAACATTGTGCATTTCTGAGCAATCGAGCTATTCTCTAAATCTATTTTTCATCGTCATATTTAGACAATTTTGTACGTTCCGCTTCCGTCAAAATCATTTCCTGAATTCATATCTGATAATATTAAGCCAATATCAGTAGAATTAAATTTTGACACTAATTCATTCCAATAATCTTCATTTATTAGTTCATTCTCTGAATCTACTAAATCTTCATAATTATAATCCTTAAGAAACTCAATTAGTATATCCTCTAATACAAAGACAATTAAACCTGTATCTGTGGAAAAGAAGGAGGTATCTCCTTCTACAACTTCGTCATAATCAACTTTTTCTATTTGGTTGACAAAAAACGTATTTTTATTTGATTTATATTGAGCAAATGGTGTGTCGGTATAGGGGAAAATTTTCTCCCTTATGTCTTCAGGTAAACTATTAGTACTTAATAATTCTTTTTTGATATCATTTAGATATAGAGCATCAATTATATAATATGATTTACCAATACTCAATTCCAATGGTTCATTATTAATAGATATATTTTTCATTTTTTTTATTATTTGTAAGGTACATAACGTGAATGCTCTAGTCCATAACGTTTCAACATAGATTCGGCTTGATAAAATATTTGGGAAGGTGTCGCATTTGGATTTGCTTTGATAAAATCAGCCCATTGCTGATTCCATTTACCTTGACCGTGGAGGGTCTTCAAGTGATTTTTTGCACTCATTTGAATCGTATAATCATCAATATTTTTTATGCCACGACCAGCGAACCATTTTCTAAATTGCTGTGATAAAACGTGATGTTTATGGAGCTTTCCAGATTTAATTAAACCGATTACTGCTCTAACAGATGTTGATGTTTTCGCTTTTCCTTTTGTTACAACTGCGAATGCTAAAGCCGACTCAGGTGAATCACCTCCAATTTCATTAAACAATTCAGTGTAGAAAGCTTCCCAAACACCAAAGATATCAAAAGCACCACCAATCGGAGTAGCAGCGCCAGTAGCCATACGTTGTACATTGGCATAACCATTAAAATCCATTAATACCTTATCTCCCTTTCGATAAGTTTCGCCTGGAGCCTCATGCCCAATTACAGACAGACCTGATTTTGAACCACCTGGCTTCCAACTATCACCCACCAAATATACATTATCGTCCCCATCATTCCTATGCTCAACTACTTTACCCCCTTTATCTACAAAAGTTGACTCAAAGTAATTACTTGATGAACCTCCTTCTGGAGCAAGTCCACTAGGGTCAGAAAATAATATAGGATTATTATTAGAAAAATTATATGGTGATAAATCATCGAAATTTTCAGCAAGTTCATCTATCACTCCCCAACGTCCAATATCTGACATATAGTTTCGAGCTTCCATGTCATACATGTTAAGCCCCAGTTCATCTTGTAGCTCTTTTCCATTGTACTTATACTTGTAATTCGGTTGTTTATTATCTGTATTATACCCCTCATGTTTTAAACCAAAAGGATAATAATTATTTTCTTCAAGAATTTCAAGAACATTTTGAGCATTTTTTTTGTAGCTCACACGAACATTTCCTAAATGGTCGGTATAATTAAACACATAACTATAATTGTTCGCTCCATTTACAGGTGTGTTGTTTACATAACCTTCTGCTGTTGGAAAATACTGCAGCACATCGTTTTTATACTGAAATCCTCCCAAATACTTAGTTTGAGTTACAACTCCATTATCAGTTACAATTTTCTCTAGTTTTTGCCCAGTTGCGTTGTAAATATAAACAATGTTGTCTGCTCAATATTTTTCTCGCATGAGTAACTACTTTTTAAAGAACGTCCTTTTTCATTTTTTTGCTTTGTAAAAATAGTAAAATATATAGATTATATACTCAATTAAAAGAAAAAAAATACAACTTTTCGTATATTTTGTTATTTTAAAAAAACAACAAATCTTCACATACATTCCTAATGTTAAACGATTTACTTTGATATTGGGCATATTTTTTCATATGCTTTTTTTAGACTGTTTTGTTTTTAATCTCAAATGAAAATTAAAAAATCTTTCAAAAAAAACAAGCTCAGGATTAATGCTGATTTGGTGTAATTTGGGGTATCTAACGCATAAAAAAACCTCGTCAGTAGTTGACGAGGTTGGATTTGTTTTATCTGATTCGCTTTGATTGGCCAATGCTACACGAAAGGATTCGTGCAGGAGATATAAAAAAATAATTAAAAAAATTTATCTTTCAAATAAAATATAGTACCTATTAAAAGCCCAAATAAAAAAGCTACTACATAAACTATTAGTATGATATCTAATTTATCATCAATTATTCCGATTATTGTAACAATAATTAAAAGAAATATTAATGCAATATTTTCTGGTTTTTTTACCCAAAAAATGATTTTTTCTTTTGTTGTAAGTGATTTATTTTTTTTTCTTTTTTTCATTTAAATTTTCTACTGTTGTTGATGCTGCTCCTGATGCTGTCGCTGAAGATGCTGAAGATCTTTTATTAACATATGTATTGAGCCTTTTTTTAGCCGTATCTACATCTGCTTTACTTTTAGGAGTTGAATTAGACTTACCTCTAGCTATATTTTTTTCTCGATTTATATTTGCTTGTAATTGTTTGCCCTTGACTGAATTTAAGGCTTTTTTCTCGACAATTTTACCTACTCCTCTTCCTACAAACTGCCCTGCTGTCACGTCAATAGCTGTGTTTTCTAATGAAACCTTACCGTCTTTAATACCTTGACTAGCTATACTAACTCCAGTATCAGTTGCAATATCAACTCCAATTTTCACAACAGTAGATGCATTTTTATACTGTTTTAAAGCTGATATTCCTCCGCTTAATGCTCCTGCACCTGCAGAAACATAAATCGAAGTTCTATCTATATTTGTCCAAGCTTCCATCCCTCTTTTTCCTGTAGCGAAATTAGTAGCAACTTGGAGTCCATAATCGACACCAATACCTATTATTGCACCCCAAAAACAAGATGGACATCTACCATCTGGGTCATCAAAAGATACTGGATTGTTATATCCATAACCATAAGGATTTAAATTATCTATATTGTATATTCCACCACCTAATTCAAGATCGTTAATGATAGACATATAAACTTCGTTTTGGTCATCTTCATCATCTACTTGACTATTATCATTAGCAAACTTAAGGTCATTAAATAAAGGGTCGATTTGTGTCCAGCGTCCTATATCTGGCATATAATTACGCCATCCATAGTCGTACATGTTAAGCCCTAACTCGTCCTGCAACTCTTTTCCGTTGTACTTATACTTGTAATTCGGTTGTTTATTATCTGTATTATACCCTTCGTGTTTTAAACCAAAAGGATAATAATTATTTTCTTCAAGAATTTCAAGAACATTTTGAGCATTTTTTTTGTAGCTCACACGGATATTCCCTAAATGATCGGTATAATTAAACACATAACTATAATTGCTCGCTCCATTTACAGGTGTGTTGTTTACATAGCCTTCTGCTGTTGGAAAATACTGCAACACATCGTTTTTATACTGAAATCCTCCTAAATATTTCGTACTTGTGATAACTCCATTATCAGTTACAATTTTCTCTAGTTTTTGCCCAGTTGCGTTGTAAATATAGACAATAGAATCTGCTTAAGGCACAAATCCGAACAGTCTGATACTATTTATAGACTTTACCGTCACACACAAAATTAAAACTCAAAACCGTATCCTTTTTATGGATACCGAAAATTAATTCTCCTTTCTTTTTTATTATAGTATCGCCAATTTCGATGTGATCACTATAAAGTGACCACCATCTGCCACTTCGTTCGGAATTACAATCACATTCTTTTTTAGTAATAGGACTAATTCCTCGATAATCAAAGATATTGTCAATATCTCTAGGTACTTTTTTAACAATTAAAACACATTCATCCGATCTATAGTTTTCTGCAGAAGCATCGCAATCATAAGATGGTCCACAAGAGAAAAAGAGTAAACATATACAAAGCAAAAAATCATATCGCATATTTATATTTTTAAAATAATTTATAGGTATTTGTAACACCATAGTTACCTCCTGTACTTGGCTTAAAATTAAAAAAAACGCTATTTGTAGTAACTCCTTGTGGAGAATTTACAAATTGACCATTTATTTCATCGACACTTTGATAATGTGACACTCCAAAATAATTAATAGATCCACCACCACCTTTTGCATAATCTTTGAAGCCTTTAAATACTGTTGCCCCTCCGTAGGTATTAATAAGATCTAAAGAAAGACCTAGACCTGCACTTAACCTACTATTAGAAAGTCCTGACCCAAAAGTTAAGAAGCCTCCAAGTTTACCTTCTTCATTTGAAACAAGACTAAATGCTATAGAATATGTTGCATAATTGTAATCAGCAGAAGCTGAAAATGTTATACCTGACCCATCAGGTTAGCAACTTATTTCATGTTTTTTACAACATTATTATAATCTAAAATTTCTAATAATTTTCCTTCTCGATAGTGCTCAACTTTCAAACTTCCTCTCTTTTTATAAATCGAGTCATCAACCTTAAATTTGTTTTCCCACTTTGGAGGAACATAAAAATTATGGTCAGATATCTTTAAGGTTAAGGTATTATGACTCATTTTTAATCTATATATAGAATCTACCTTACCACTATATTCAGTATCAATCTCATGATTAAGGTAAACTTCTTTATGTGTTTCTTTATCTGTTATTGATTCAAAAAAGACCCAACTAAATAGTAATAAAAGAGGAATAACTATTACTCCTATTAAAATAATTTTTTCTTTAGCACTCATTTTTAAATTTATTATTTTTTTAATGTTTTTGTTGTACCATATGAATAAATACCTCCAGCTCCCCATCCTCCTCCAGGTCCCATTCCTGACTGATCAGCTCTATAACCTCTCTGTATTTCTACTTTATTTTGTCCAAAATTAGATGGATTCATTTTATCTACAGCATTCATATTTTTATCAATTGTACCACCTACAGACCAAGCAGCATCAAAAGCAGGAGCGCTTACACCTGCTGTATAACTACTAGAGTTACCTGCAAAGTCAGAAGTTGTAAATTGATTGTCCCCTGTTGGACTAACTGTACCTGCTGAAAGTCCCATAAATAATCCAAATCCTATATTTCCATTGAAATTAAGAAAAAGATCTGTATTACCAACAGCATCATTTACAATCCCAAGTTGAACACCAAAACCACCACCAAATGCACCATCAAATCCTACAGAAACAAAACTTCCTCCAGTTTGACGAGATTTGAATGAAGAGCCTGCTGCATTCGTAAATGATCCATCACTACCTGCTTGTATAGTAGCGCCATCTTTAGTTACTGAACCATCAGAATTAAGATTAACAGAATCCAAAACGTTACCATTTTGTTTAGATGTTACTGTAGCAGCTTCTCCAATATATTTTGCACCACTACCGTGATATTCCTCAGCAGTTGCTTGATCAGTTACTCTGTCATCCCACATATATCCATCACCATCTTTAACCCAATCATCCCCACCGCCACCTCTATCCCCTTCTGCCGTACTCATAGCACCTGCTGATCGTG
>NZ_JAJMOZ010000023.1:0-48122 GCF_020991525.1 Flavobacterium sp. EDS | reverse complement strand
TTAGAAACTTTCGTTCCTAAATCCGATTGTTTTGCTTGCCAGTGTATCAGTGAACGTCTTGTTTGTTGCGGGTGCAAAACTACCACCTTTTTATAGATAAACAATACTTTTCGATCGCATTTTTATGTTTGTTTTGCGTTTATTTCTTAACACATTGATAACTCACACCTTACTGTTTCGGTGTTTTTGGGTTTTCTAAGATTTTTCTACTTATTAACTTCTTCTTCTCCTGTTTTCGCTCGGTTTTACTGGGGTTTCGGGTTCTTGTTTCTCACAGATTTCGTTGATTGAGCAGATTTAGAACTCCCTAGCCCTGATAAAAGAGGAAATCCTTAACCTTTTTCCTTTAAAAAGGCTAAGATTGGAGCGGATAGCAGGAAAGTGCTCCCAAAAAAACTTCTCTTATGTATTAATAATAGAATATTACTCCTAATATATAGGATACAAAAAAAAGCGGCTACTATATATAGTAGCCCAAAAAACGACATCTATTATAACTAGACATTACTCCGCTAATTTTACTCTATAAAAAAATCCCGCCATTTTATAAATGACGGGATTTTCTATATATTAAAGTGTTTTTATTATTCTAAAATAAAACTCACACTTACGTTTGACACGATTTCAATTTCCCCTATTGCTAGCGTTTCATTCGAAGCCGCTCCTGCGCTATCCATTGCCATAGATTTCATTGCTGCATAGATCGGTTGCGGACGGTATCCTTGAGAGTTATCCGAAATAACAATTGCTTTACCTACTTTTTGCCCTAAGACTGATACATAATCCTCCGCTTTAGACTTTGCGTCTTTTATTGCTAGTTTTCTAGCTTCCGACTCGTATTGCGCCAATTTAGAAGACTCGAATGTTACATTATCTATACGATTGATTCCTTGATCTACCAATCCTTCCATTAACTCATCATACTTAGTTAAATCTTTCAATAAGATTTCAACTGTTTGCGTAGCATTATAATTATGTTTCTTTTTTTCATAATCATATTGAGGATTTAATGAAACTTGTTTAGTTTTAAAATCTGCAGTTGGAATATTCATTTTTTTAATGAATTTTAAAACTGCATCCATTTTTTGATCGTTTTGTTTTTTTACATCTTTAGCATTACTTCCTTTGGTTTCAATAGTTGCTAAAATTGTTGCTTGGTCTGGAGCTACTTTTACTTTACCCTCTCCAGACACACTAATTTGAGGGATTTGTTTAGCTTCTTGAGCGTGAGTCATAGTCATAAACATAAGAGTTAAAAATAAAGCTATTCTTTTCATATTTGTATCATTTAATTGTTTGATTAATCCTTTTCAAAAGTTATGCCATTAAAGTTTTCCAAGCTTAGCCATTATAAAAAGTACAGCAATTGGGATAGCCAAGAGAATAACCATCAATGAATGATCAACAACTAATGTTGGCTCTTTTATCAAAGTAATCATGTAACCACCAATAGCTCCTCCAAAATGCGCCGTATGCCCGATATTATCATTTTTAGCTCGCATTCCATATATCGAATACAATAAATACAGGATCCCGAAGAGATATGCTGGCATCGGAATTATAAAAAATATACCCAACATCATGTTCGGTTGTAATAAAATTGCAGAATACAAAACTCCTGTTACAGCTCCAGAGGCTCCTACTGCGCGATAACTGTAGTCGTTTTTATGAAATACCATCGTTAGTAAACTTCCAAAAACTAAACTTCCTATATAAATCAATATGAACGAAAAACTCCCTAAATGATTAATAACTACTGGTGCGAAAAAATATAGCGTTAGCATATTAAAAAGCAAATGCATCATATCAACATGCAAGAAACCAGATGTTAACATTCTTATTTGCTCACCTGAGCGAATGCTCCCGACATGAAATTCATATTTTCTAAAAAAAGAAAGATCATTAAATCCCTTATAACTAACTAAAACATTGGCAACAATTATTCCTATCAAAATAGTATTCATATTCTATATTTATTATGAATTGTAAATATAGTAATTCTCATAGACTCCACAGTTACCGATTAAAATATATACGTTATTCATTTTTGAGTTATATTTGTAAAAAATTAAACTGCATGCAATTCCTTGTTTACATACTTTCATATCCATTACTTTGGATTATATCCATACTTCCCTTTCCGGTTTTTTATCTATTTTCTGATGTCGTTTACTTCATTGTTTATTATCTTATAAGATACCGAAGAAAAACGGTTAAAGAAAATTTAGCTCTTGCATTACCACATCTTAATGACACAGAAAGAAAAGTAATCGAAAAAAAGTTTTACCAACACATGTGTGACATGTTTTTGGAAATGATAAAAACAATGACTATTTCTCCTGAAGAAATGCACAGACGTTTTATTATTACCAATATCGATCTTATAAAAGAATACGAAGAAAAAGGTCAAAGCGTAGTTTTGGTTGCTTCTCACTATGCCAGCTGGGAATGGCTATTAACTATAAATTCGCAAATTAAATTTAGAGGTATTGGTGTTTACAAAAAAATTGTGAATCCTTATTTCGACAAGTTAGTTCGAAAAATCCGTTCTAAATATGATGCTGAATTAGTAGAAACTAAAAAAATAATTCCACTCATGGCACAAAACCAAAGAGATGGTATTTTGAGCATGTATGGTTTAGCTAGCGACCAATCTCCTAAACTTGACAGAGCTTTTCATTGGGATTCGTTTATGGGAATTGAAGTTCCTGTTCATACTGGTGCCGAAATGCTTGCCAGAAAATACAATTTAAGTGTTTTGTTTGTGAAAGTAAAAAAAGTAAAACGCGGCTATTACGAAGCTACTTTTATTCCTATTTGCGATACGCCTAAAAAAGCTGATGGTTTTGAGATTACTCATGCTTATCTGCGAGAAGTTGAAAAGCAAATTCTTGAAGCTCCCGAGTATTATTTATGGACTCATAAAAGATGGAAACACAGAAGATAAATAAGTTTAAAGCCTTACGACTATATTGAGTTTATTACTTAAGTACACAAAACAAAAATGCCCGAAATTAAATTTCGGGCATTTTTTATTCGATTCTATCTCAAAAATTAAATTCCTGCGATTGCTTTTATTTCATCTATAATTCTTAAAGCTAAAACATCTGCTTTTTCCTGAGACGGTGCTTCGGTATAAATACGAATTATTGGTTCTGTATTCGATTTTCTTAAATGAACCCATTCTGTAGCAAAATCAATTTTCACTCCATCAATGGTTGTGATATCTTCATTTTTATATTTTTCTGTCATTGCAACCAAAATTGCATCAACATCAATCTGAGGCGTTAATTCAATTTTATTTTTGCTCATATAGTATTCCGGATATGAAGCACGCAAAGCTGAAACGGTCATTTTCTTATTTGCCAAATGTGTTAAAAATAATGCTACTCCTACCAAGCTATCTCTTCCGTAATGAGATTCTGGATAAATGATTCCTCCATTTCCTTCTCCACCGATAATAGCATTATTTTTTTTCATTAATTCTACTACATTCACCTCTCCTACTGCACTTGCTTCATATTTTCCTCCGTGTGCAACTGTAACATCTCTTAATGCGCGAGATGATGACATATTTGAAACTGTATTACCTGGTGTTTTACTCAAAACGTAATCTGCACAAGCTACTAAAGTATATTCTTCTCCAAACATTTCTCCGTCTTCACAAATAAAAGCTAAGCGATCTACATCTGGATCTACTACAACTCCTAAATGTGCTTTTTCTTTCACTACCAATTCTGATATATCTGTAAGATGTTCTTTTAATGGTTCGGGGTTATGAGGAAAATGTCCGTTAGGTTCGCAGTATAATTTTACTACTTCAACTCCCATTAATTCTAATAATTTTGGAATAATTATTCCTCCAGAAGAATTTACTCCATCAACTACAACTTTAAATTTTGCTGCTTTTACCGCTTCTACATCTACCAAAGGTAAATTTAAAACTTCATCGATATGGATATCCATATAAGCATCATTAATTGTGATTTCTCCTAAACTATCTACATCCGAAAAATCGAAAGCTTCTGCTTCTGCAATTTCTAAAATTTTTGATCCTTCTGCTCCATTTAAGAATTCTCCTTTTTCATTCAATAATTTTAATGCATTCCATTGTTTTGGATTATGTGATGCTGTAAGTATTATTCCTCCATCTGCTTTTTCTAAAGGAACAGCAACTTCTACTGTTGGTGTTGTTGAAAGACCTAAATCTATAACATTTATTCCTAAACCAATTAATGTATTTACAACCAAGTTGTGAATCATTGGTCCTGAAATTCTCGCATCACGACCAATTACAACTGTTAGTTTTTCTTTTTTAATATTATTTTTAAGGAATGTTCCATAGGCCGAAGCAAATTTTACTGCATCAACTGGTGTTAGATTATCACCTACTTTACCACCAATTGTTCCTCTTATCCCTGATATCGATTTTATTAAAGTCATTTTAATGAGTTATGGTTATTGCTACAAATATAAAAAAGTTGCGGAGTAACTAAGTGAATAAGATGCCAAGATTTAAAAAAAGTATCTAAACTGCTGTATTTTTAAGCAAATGAGTTAAAAAGTTTTTATTACATTTACATGAGTAAACTTAACGCTACGTCTTTTTATAGCGTTAGTAACTCCTAAAAAAAATGAATTTCCTAGCTCATATATATCTTTCTGGCGATAATGATTTAATCAAAATTGGCAATTTTATGGCTGATGGAATTCGAGGAAAACAATTTGAAAGTTTTCCTGCTGAAATTCAAAAAGGTATAATTTTGCATCGCGCCATAGATACCTATACCGATGCTCATCCTATTTTTAGACAAAGTACCAAAAAGCTCCATGAGAAGTATCACCATTACGCTGGCGTTATTATTGATATCTTTTATGATCACTTTTTGGCAAAAAACTGGAAAGCTTACTCTGATGAAAATCTTGATGGTTTTGTTAAGAAATTTTACGATTCTCTGACTGAAAATCATGATATCTTATCTGAAAAAACACAGCGTATAATGCCTATTATGTTTCGGGAAAATTGGCTGGTAAGCTACCAAACCATCGAAGGGATTAATCATATCCTGACTCAGATGGATCGCAGAACAAAAAACACTTCAAAAATGCAATTCGCTACAGCGGAATTAAAAGAATTCTATTCTGAATTTGAAACTGAATTCACTGCCTTTTTTGAAGAATTAAAACAACATGTTAATCACAAATTACTTTCATTATGAAAAAGATTGCCTTTTTATGCTACTTTATCTCTCTTGCCTCTTTTGCCCAGAACGCAACCAATCAACCAACAGGATTAGTTACCAATAAAGCAATGGTTGTCTCGGCACGTGAAGAAGCTTCGAAAATTGGTGCCGACATCATGAAAAAAGGAGGAAACGCATTTGATGCCATGGTTGCTACCGAATTAGCATTGGCTGTTGCCTTTCCTTATGCTGGAAACATTGGCGGCGGTGGATTTATGGTATACCGAAAAGCAAATGGCGAAGTTGGTTCTCTTGATTACAGAGAAAGAGCTCCTTTAAAAGCTACTAAAGATATGTTTCTAGACAAAAACGGAAACGTTATTAAAGGAAAAAGTACCGAAACTGCACTAGCCATTGGAATACCTGGAACTGTTGCTGGTGTTTTTGCAGTTCACAAAAAATTTGGTTCTTTACCAATGAAAACAATTCTGGAACCTGTTATTGCTCTTGCTGAAAAAGGTGTAATTGTAACCCAGAAACAAGAAAAACGATTAAACGAATATCGTGATGTAATTATAGAAAGAAATGGCAAAAATACTTTGCTTGCAACCGTATACAAAGAAAATGATACGATTAAATATTCTGCTCTTGCTGAAACGTTAAAAAGAATTCAGAAAAATGGCCGCGATGAATTTTACAAAGGAAAAACGGCTAAAATATTAGTTGATTATCTTAACAAAAAAGGAGGAATTATCTCCATGAAAGATTTAGCAACTTATGAAGTTAAATGGAGAAAACCATTGACTTTTAATTACAAAGATTTAAAAATTACTTCAATGTCTCCTCCTAGTAGTGGCGGAATTTGTTTGGCACAAATTTTAAAAATGATTGAGCCTTACGATTTAGAAAAAATGGGCCATAATTCAGCTGAAGCAATACAAGTAATTGTAGAAGCCGAAAGAAGAGCTTATGCTGATAGAAGCTACTTTTTAGGCGATCCAGATTTTGTAAAAATCCCATTAAAAGGATTACTTGCTGATGATTATTTAAAACATAGAATGTCAAATTTTAGTTTTGACAAAGCCACTTTATCTTCGGATGTTAAGCATGGTGAAGTAAAATATAGCGAAAGTACCGAAACAACCCATTATTCTATCGTAGATCAGTTTGGGAATGCTGTTGCTGCTACAACAACAATTAACGATGCATACGGTTCTAAATATTATTGTGACGAATTAGGTTTTTTCCTAAACAACGAAATGGATGATTTTAGTGTTAAACCTGGTGAACCTAATATGTTTGGATTAGTAGGAAACGAAGCTAATAGTATTGCGCCTCAAAAAAGAATGTTAAGTTCTATGACTCCTACAATTGTTGAAAAAAATGGCAACCTATATATGGTTGTTGGTACTCCTGGTGGTTCTACAATTATTACATCGGTTTTACAAACTATTTTAAATGTACATGAATATCATCTTAGTATGCAGGAAGCTGTAAATGCTCCTCGTTTTCATCACCAATGGTTACCTGACAATATAAGTTTTGAACCAAAAGCTTTTGATACAAAAACACTTGAATATTTAAAATCAAAAAATTATATCGTCAACGAAAAAAATGCTCCTGTAATTGGTAAAGTAGATGCTATTTTGGTTTTACCAAACAAAAAACTTGAAGGTGGTGCTGATTATCGTGGTGACGATGCTGCCGTTGGATTTTAATTAAATAACATTTTAGAATACTTTTTTTAAAGCTGTTAATTTCTTTAAAGAGATTAACAGCTTTAAAATTGTTTAATTCGGGTTCTAAAGGCTAAATTTGCACTATCATATAACTTTTTTAAAACATAATGTTAAAAAAATACTTCAGGAGATTCGAATCAATTATTGCTATGCTGCAATCTATATTGACGCAAAAGCAATTTATATTCATGTCCAGTGTTTTGGTTGGTATTTCCTGTGCCTTTGCTGTAATTGTCTTAAAAACCTTTGCGCATAGTGTGTTCTCGTTTGCCACTTACATTAATGGTATTCTAAAACTAAGTTTCATTAATAGTATCTTACCTATCATTGGTATCTTACTTACCGTTTTTGTAGTAAAGAGAGTCTTAGGTGGAACTATTGAAAAAGGTACTTCTCAGATTTTATATACTGTTGCTAAAAAGGCTAGTATTATCCCTAAAAAGCAAATGTATGCGCAAATTATCACCAGCTCCCTTACTGTTGGTCTTGGTGGTTCTGCAGGTTTAGAAAGCCCAATTGTGGTTACTGGAGCTGCTTTTGGATCTAATTATGCCCAAAATTACAAATTACCTTATAAAGACCGAACATTACTTATTGGTTGTGGTGTTGCAGCTGGAATTGCAGCTGCGTTTAATGCCCCAATTGCTGGTGTTCTTTTTGCTATCGAAGTTTTATTAGTTGATGTAAGCATTTCAGCATTTACTCCAATTATGATTTCGGCTGCTACTGGCGCTTTGGTTTCGGCGATTGTTCTAGATGAAAACATCTTATTAAATTTTAAACAACAACAAACTTTTGATTATCACAATATCCCTTTCTATGTACTTTTAGGAGTATTAACCGGCTTTATAGCGGTATATTATGCTAGAAACTTTCAAAGAGTAGAACACTATTTTTCTAAATTAAAAATGAGTGCTTATAAAAAAGCGCTATTTGGTTCTTCGATGTTAGCAATTCTTATATTCATATTCCCAACCCTTTTTGGTGAAGGATATGAAAGCATTAAGACCTTATCAGAAAGTGACCCTGGAAAATTATTAGACAATACCCTATTTGAAGGCTTCAGAAATAACCAGTGGGTTTTATTACTTTTTGTTGGATGTACTATGATGGTAAAAGTTTTTGCTTCTGGTTTAACAATTGGTAGTGGTGGTAATGGTGGTAACTTTGCTCCTTCTTTATTTTTAGGTTCTTACATAGGTTATTTCTTTTCTAAATTGATTAGCCTAACAGGTCTTACGCAACTACCAATTAGTAATTTTACAATGGTAGGAATGGCTGGAATCTTAAGCGGTTTATTTCATGCGCCTCTTACAGCTATTTTCCTTATTGCCGAAATTACGGGTGGTTATAGCTTAATGATTCCGCTTATGATTGTTTCCTCAATTAGTTTTGCTATTTCTAAACGTTTCGAAAAATATTCTCTAGATGTAAAAGGATTAGCGCAGAAAGGACATGCTTTTACAAGCAATAAAGATTCTAATATTTTGTCGACTCTAGAAATCGATTCTATCATTCAGACCGATTATTTAACAGTTTCTCCTGATGAGCATCTTAGTAAATTAGTTGATTATATTTCGCACTCTAATCAAGTTGTTTTTGCTGTAATAAATTCAGATTCAGAACTAGTAGGAATAGTACATTTTAATGATATCCGAGAAATTATCTTTAATGTTTACAGAGTAAAATATACCTTGATAAAAGATGTTATGAAAACTCCTCCGGCAACTATTTCCTCAATAGATAGCATGGAAACAGTGATGAATAAATTTGAAGCATCTAAAGTGGCTTTCTTGCCTGTAATAAAAAATGGAAAATATTACGGGTTCATTTCCAAATCTATAGCACTAGAAGCCTATAGAACCAAGTTAAAATCTATGACAATAGAATAACCTTATTATCGGATAGCGTATAAATTAAAAATATCCGATATTAAGACGTATCTTTGTGGAATGTGGAATATAGACTTAACATATAGAAACGAGTTTGAATCAACATTTAAAAGACTCTACCAAAAAAGACAAGATTTGCAAGCCAGCAGACCATTGCCTACTATCGCTTTGAATAAAATCCGTGAAAGCTTATCGATAGAATGGACATACAATTCTAATAGCATCGAAGGCAATACAATGAGCTTACGAGAAACCCAAATGGTAATACAGGAAGGAATTACTATAAAAGGTAAATCACTTCGAGAACATTTTGAAACTCACAACCATGATAAAGCCATTGATTATGTATACTCAATAGTAACTGATGATTACAAACTTCGAAGTATAGATATACTTTCTCTTCATAATTTAGTCTTACGTTCTATCGAAGAGGATTTTGCAGGACGTATCAGAAATGGTGGTGTTCGTATTTCGGGTGCTAATTTTATGCCTCCAAATGCTAACAAAGTCTCCGATTATCTAGATGAATTAATCGATTTTATAAATACAAATCCACTAGGTTTAAATGATATCGAGCTAGCAGCTATTTTTCATCATAAATTTGTTTGGATTCATCCATTTTTTGATGGTAATGGTCGTACAGTTCGCTTGAGTATGAATTTACTATTGATGCGTTGTGGTTTTCCACCTGCCATTATCCTTAAAAATGATAGAAAAAAATATTACGAAGCACTCAATCAGGCAAACAATGGTAATTATCAAAAACTAGTTCTTTTAATGTGTCAAGCTCTAGAAAGAACCCTTACTATTTATTTAAATGCAATGCCTGGTAACGAAACCGAATACCAAACGATATCTAATATTGTAAGTGAACCAAGTGCTCCTTATGGTCAGGAATACGTGAGCTTATTAGCTAGAACAGGTAAAATAGATGCTTATAAAGAAGGACGCAATTGGTACACAACCAAAGAAGCCATTGATAATTACATTTTAACTCGCAAAAGAAAACGCTAACTATTTAAGTTGGCGTTTTTTCCTGTGTGTGTAATGGGACGCGGATGAAATCTGTTTTATTCGTGTTCTTTTTAACGCAACATATATTAAATCAGTTTCATCCATATTCTATTTTAACACAAACTTCTATACTGTTATATCGAAAGAACAAATCAAAATGGTAACTTTGCTTTTTTGCAAAAATTATGTCGGATACAAATAATACTATTGAAGTTCTTGGCGCAAGAGTTCACAACCTAAAAAACATCGATATTTCTATTCCTCGTGAAAAACTGGTCGTAATTACCGGTTTATCAGGCTCAGGGAAATCTTCTTTGGCATTTGATACTATCTATGCCGAGGGTCAACGTCGTTATGTAGAAACTTTTTCAGCCTATGCCAGACAGTTTCTAGGTGGCTTAGAACGTCCTGATGTTGATAAAATCGATGGCCTTTCGCCTGTTATTGCTATTGAACAAAAAACAACTAGTAAAAGTCCTCGTTCTACCGTAGGTACGATTACCGAAATATATGATTTCCTCCGTTTATTATATGCGAGAGGCGCTGATGCCTATAGTTATAATACAGGCGAAAAAATGGTGAGCTATAGCGACGAACAAATTAAAGATTTGATTATTCATGATTTTAATGGCAAACGCATTAACATTCTTGCTCCTGTAATTAAAGCACGTAAAGGTCATTATGCCGAGCTTTTTCAACAAATAACCAAACAAGGTTTCATAAAAGTTCGTGTTAATGGTGAAGTTCAGGATTTAGTTACCGGCATGAAACTAGACCGTTACAAAACACATGATATTGAGATTGTTGTTGACAGAATGGTTATTGAAGATACTCCTGACAATCAAAAGCGATTATCTGAAAGCATTAATACTGCTATGCATCATGGTGAAAATGTATTGATGATTTTAGATCAGGATACTAATGAGGTGCGCTATTTTAGTCGTAATTTAATGTGTCCCTCTACTGGAATATCTTATCAAAATCCTGAGCCGAATTTATTTTCTTTTAACTCTCCAAAAGGAGCTTGCCCTCATTGTAACGGATTAGGAACCGTACATGAAATCAACATAAAAAAAATAATTCCGAATCCTAAATTATCTATTAAAGCCGGTGGATTTGTTCCGCTTGGCGAATATAAATCGTCTTGGATTTTCAAACAGCTGGAAGTTATTGGAGAGAAGTTTGGTTTTAAAATTACCGATCCTATCGAAAAAATTTCTGCTGAAGCCATGCATATGATCTTACATGGTGGAAAAGATAAATTTACCGTTAACTCAAAAGATTTGGGTGTAGCTCGTGATTATAAAATAGATTTTGAAGGAATATCTAATTTCATCAAAAGTCAACACGACGAAAGTGCTTCGACTACAATAAAACGTTGGGCAAAAGATTTTATGGACGAAATAAAATGTCCAGAATGTCATGGCTCTAGATTAAAAAAAGAAGCTTTATTTTTCAAAATAAATGAAAAAAATATCACCGAATTGTGTGATATGGATATATCTGATTTGACTGCATGGTTCTTAGATCTGAACAGTCATTTAACCGACAAACAACTTTTGATTGCTTCTGAAGTTGTTAAAGAAATAAAAGACCGCCTGAACTTCTTAATGAATGTAGGTTTAAATTATTTAGCATTAAGCCGAAGTTCTAAATCTCTTTCTGGTGGTGAAGCGCAACGTATTCGATTAGCAACCCAGATTGGTTCACAATTAGTTGGGGTATTATATATTCTAGATGAACCAAGCATTGGCTTGCACCAAAGAGACAATGAAAAACTAATTCATTCTTTGGAACAATTGCGTGATATCGGGAATTCTGTTATTGTAGTAGAACACGACAAGGACATGATTGAACGTGCCGATTATGTTATTGATATTGGCCCTAAAGCAGGAAAATATGGTGGTGAAATTATAAGTAAAGGAACTCCAGAGGAAATTCTGCAGCACCATACCATAACGGCTATGTACATGAATGGAGAAATGAAAATCGAAATTCCTGCAAAACGTCGTGAAGGAAACGGAAAGTTTTTAAAACTTACTGGTGCAACAGGAAATAACCTAAAAAATGTTTCTATTGAATTGCCTTTAGGAAAAATGATTTGCGTTACTGGTGTTTCTGGAAGCGGGAAATCAACATTGATAAATGAAACACTGTACCCTATTCTTAATGCTTATTATTTTAATGGTGTAAAGAAACCACAGCCTTATAAAAAAATTGAAGGCTTGGAACATATAGATAAAGTTATCGATATTGACCAAAGTCCGATTGGTAGAACTCCACGTTCGAATCCGGCAACATATACTGAAGTTTTTACTGAGATAAGAAATCTATTTACGATGACTTCTGAAAGTATGATTCGTGGTTATAAAGCAGGTCGTTTTAGTTTTAATGTAAAAGGTGGCCGTTGCGAAACTTGTGAAGGTTCCGGTGTGAGAACTATCGAAATGAATTTTTTACCTGATGTTTATGTTGAATGCGAGACTTGTCAAGGAAAACGTTTTAACAGAGAAACTCTTGAGATACGTTATAAAGGAAAATCCATTTCGGATGTTTTAAATATGACTGTAGATGAAGCGGTTCCGTTTTTTGAGAACATTCCGAAAATTTACAGAAAAGTAAAAACTATACAGGATGTTGGCTTAGGTTATATCACACTTGGTCAGCAAAGCACAACGCTTTCTGGTGGTGAAGCGCAACGTATTAAACTTGCTGGTGAATTATCTAAAAAAGATACTGGAAATACATTCTATATTCTTGACGAACCTACAACTGGATTGCATTTTGAAGACATTCGGGTTCTTATGGATGTGATTAATAAATTGGTCGATAAAGGAAATACTATATTGATTATCGAGCATAATATGGATGTAATTAAACTTGCTGATTATATTATTGATATTGGTCCCGAAGGCGGAAAAGGTGGCGGACAGCTTATTGCAAAAGGAACTCCCGAAGAAATAATAAAAAACAAGAAAAGTTATACAGCGCAGTTTTTGAAAAAAGAATTATCTTAGTATATTGCGCCCCGCTTTAAAACAAATACACTTTTAAGACGGAAGCCCTAGCCCAGATAGTAGCGGCATCCTTTTGGTTTTTTCTTTAAAAACCAAAAGATAAAGCGAATAGCTGGTAAATGCTCCTGAAAAATAAATTAATACAAAATAAAATGAGATTAGAAGATTTTGACAATGACGAGGATAAAGTAATCCAAGATAGATTAAAACAAAAAACATGGAACGAAATTAGAACCAATGATAGTTGGGCGATTTTTAAAATCATGGCTGAATTTGTAAATGGATATGAAAACATGGGACGCATTGGTCCGTGTGTGTCTATTTTTGGATCAGCAAGAACAAAATCAGATAATAAATATTATTTATTGGCTGAGAAAATTGCCTATAAAATCAGTAAAGCTGGCTATGGTGTAATTACTGGTGGTGGTCCCGGGATCATGGAAGCTGGTAATAAGGGTGCTCATTTAGGAGGTGGAACTTCAGTTGGATTGAACATTGAATTGCCTTTTGAGCAACATTTTAACCCTTATATCGACCACGATAAAAACTTAAATTTCGATTACTTTTTTGTTCGTAAAGTAATGTTTGTAAAATATTCTCAAGGCTTTGTGGTTATGCCAGGTGGTTTTGGAACTCTTGACGAAATGTTTGAAGCTATCACTTTAATTCAGACTAAGAAAATTGGAAAATTTCCTATTATTTTAGTTGGAACCGAATTTTGGTCAGGATTAATTGATTGGGTAAAAACTACTTTGGTAGAGAAAGAACATACTGTAAGTCCTGAGGATTTAGATTTATTCAAAATCGTTGATTCTGAAGATGAAGTAGTTGAAGCTCTGGATAAATTCTATAAAAAATATGATTTAAGTCCTAATTTCTAAAATTTAAAAAAGCTGTGTAACAACAGCTTTTTTTATGCTTTTTTCTGTCTATTAAGTTTCATAAATCCACAATTAATAGTATATTTATTTCGTTATTAAATCTTTAAGGATAATCATTGAAGTTACTTTCTAAATTTACTATTTGTATTTTTGTTTTATTTAGTTCGATAAAACAATACGCACAGCATCATTCTAAAATGGCGGTTGCGGTAAATCTCGAGCTAAAAACATTGAACATTAGACAAGAAATTACTTTTAACAATGTATCAAACGACACCTTAATTTCTGTTGTTCTTAATGATTGGAACAATTCTTTTTCAGATAAAAACACCCCACTTGCCAAACGTTTTTCGGATGAATTTTACAGAGGATTCCATCTTGCAAAACCAGAAGAACGTGGAAATACAACAATTATAAGCTTAGCCGATACTCAAGACGGAGCACTTGCTTGGGAAAGATCTGTTAAGAACCCCGATTTTATTGTCGTTAAGCTAAACCAGAAACTAGCTCCTAACGAAACTATTGTTTTACACCTGACCTATATTGTTAAGATTCCTAGTGATAAATTTACAAGATATGGATTTTCACAAAACGGAAGTTTAAACCTAAAAAACTGGTTCTTAACGCCTGCCCGATTTGAAAATCATCGTTTTATAAAATACAACAATTACAATCTAGATGACATTGCAAATGCTACTACTGATTATGACGTTGAAATAAAAATTCCGAACAATTACACTATCACAACTGACTTAGATAAGGTTTCTCAAGATCAATTTGAGACTTACAGCAACACTAGCTATTCTGGCAATAAGAGAACTGATTTCAGTATGTTTATTGAACCGAAGAATAGTTTCAAAAATTATAAAATTGGCTCCCTAGAAGTTTCCACTAATTTAAGGAATAACAATTTAGACGAAATACAGAAAGCTCTTGCTATAAGCAAAATTGTAGATTACACAAATGCTTATATTGGTACATATCCGCATAATAAAATTACTGTTTCGCAAATAGATTATGAAAGAAATCCGTTTTATGGTTTAAACCAGTTGCCTTCATTTATAAATCCGTTTCCTGATGCATTTATGTTTGAAATTAAGTTCTTAAAAACGTACTTAAACACTTATTTAAAAAACAGCTTACGCCTTGACCCCAGAAAAGACAACTGGATTTATGATGGCATTCAAATATATGTCATGATGAAATATATCGAAGAAAACTACCCTGATCAGAAAATGATGGGAAGTCTTTCTAAACTAAAGATCTTAAAAAGCTACAAACTAACAAATTTGAGTTTTAATGAGCAATACAGCTATTTTTATATGCTTATGGCTCGCAAGAACCTCGACCAGCCACTAGGCGATCCTAAGAACACGCTAATAAAATTTAATGAACAAATTGCCAGCAAATACCGAGCTGGACTAAGCCTTAGCTATCTAGATGATTATTTGGGTAACAATAGTGTACAAACGAGCATTCAGGATTTTTATGAACTTAATAAAATAGAGCAAGTAAGTCGTACAAACTTTGAAAGTTTAATGAATTATAATGCCAAAAAGAACATTGATTGGTTCTTTGATATTATAATTAACTCTAGAAAAATAATTGATTACAAATTTCATAATGTTTCTAAAACAAAAGACAGCGTTACGTTTTCTATAAGAAACAAAACAGATAATTATCTTCCGATTCCAATATATGGAGTGAAGAAAAAAGATATAATGTTTAAACAATGGATAGACACTAAAAGCACCGACACTACATTTACTGTAGAAAGAAAAAATGCAGATAAAATTGTTATAAATTATCAAAATGAAGTTCCTGAATATAATTTGAGAAACAACTGGAAATCCTTAAAAGGTTTTTCACCAACCAATCGTCCTATAAAATTTAATTTTGTAAAAGATTTAGAAGATCCCTATTACAATCAGATAATCTACATTCCGACTCTTAATTATAATTATTATGATGGGATTGCTCCTGGAATACGTTTTCATAACAAAACAATATTAGACAAACCATTTACATTTGATGTAAATCCTGCTTACTCTATAAAAGCAAAGACTATATCTGGTTCGTCTGGCTTCTCTTATGTTCAGAATTTTAGAAATAGTACCTTATACAATATAAGATATTCCTTTTCTGAGGCTTATTTTCACTACGCTCCAGACGCAACGTATCTAAAATTAAACCCAATGGTACAGTTACGTATCAGAGAAGAAAATTTTCGTGACAACAGAAAACAACTTATCACAATGCGCCAAGTTATTGTAAATAGAGAAAAAAGTAATTATATAACTGATAATTCTAGTCCCAATTATTCAGTTTTCAATGCTCGTTATTATAATACAAAAACAGAGATTACGAATCATTTTAATTTTATGTCGGAAGTCCAATTTGCTAGCCAATTTGGAAAACTTGCCAGCGAAATAGAATTCAGAAAACTTTTTGAAAACAATCGCCAAATTAACCTAAGAATGTACGCTGGAACTTTTTTATACAACAACACCAATTCTGATTATTTCAGTTTTGGTATTGATCGCCCTACTGATTACCTATTTGACTATAACTATTATGGCAGATCTGAAAGCACTGGTATTTTTAGTCAACAATTTATAATGGCCGAAGGAGGTTTTAAATCAAAACTAATTCCTCAATTTGCTAATCAATGGATAGGAACTTTAAATGCAAGTTATTCGCTATGGAACTGGATAGAAGCTTATGGCGACGTTGGTTTTATTAAGAGTAAAGGCCTTTCTGAAAAATTTATATATGATAGTGGTATCCGATTAAATTTTGTTCCAGATTACTTTGAATTGTATTTTCCTGTATATTCTAATAATGGATGGGAAATTTCTCAAGATAATTATGGCGAAAAAATACGATTTGTAGTCACTTTATCTCCTAAAACATTAACCAATCTTTTTACAAGAAAGTGGTTTTAATCAAATAAAAATTAAATAAAACATAAATTATTATCACAAAATTAAACAAAACAATAAAAATACAATAAAAAAAGTATCCCGTTATACCCATTTAAATACAGATAATTAAATTATATTTTTTTTAACGAATTATGATAATTGCTACTTTTTAAGTAATTTTGTGACCTAACATGACCCTTTCCAGATTATGATAAAAGAAAAAAACAATACTACACTTACTTTCGAAGATTTCAAAACTGAAGTTTTGAACGACTACAGAATCGCTATAATCAGCAGGGAATGTAGCCTATTAGGCCGTAAGGAGGTATTGACAGGAAAAGCCAAATTTGGAATTTTTGGCGACGGAAAAGAAGTTCCTCAATTGGCAATGGCTAAAGCTTTCAAGAATGGTGACTTCCGATCAGGATACTACCGTGATCAAACTTTTATGATGGCTATTGGAGAATTAACTCCTAAACAATTTTTTGCTGGTTTGTACGGACATACAGATTTAGATTTTGATCCTATGTCTGCAGGAAGACAAATGGGTGGACACTTTGTTACTCATAGTTTAAATGAAGATGGTTCATGGAAAAACCTAACCAAACAAAAAAATTCTAGTGCTGATATCTCTCCTACTGCTGGACAAATGCCAAGATTATTAGGACTTGCTCAGGCATCTAAAATATACAGAAATGTTGATGGTATAAAAATCAAAGATAATTTTTCTGTTAATGGTAACGAAATTGCATGGGGAACTATTGGAAATGCCAGTACTTCTGAAGGTTTATTTTTTGAAACTATAAATGCTGCTGGAGTATTACAAGTACCAATGGTAATGAGTGTTTGGGATGATGAGTACGGAATTTCGGTTCATGCAAGACATCAAACCACTAAAGAAAATATCTCTGAAATATTAAAAGGATACCAACGTGATGAAAACTCAAACGGATATGAAATCTTTAGAGTTAAAGGTTGGGATTATGCCGAATTAATAGCAACTTACGAAGAAGCGGCTGCTATTGCCCGCGAAAAACATATTCCTGTATTAATTCATGTAAACGAATTAACACAACCGCAAGGACACTCTACTTCTGGTTCTCACGAACGTTATAAGAATGCAACTCGTTTGGCTTGGGAAAAAGATTTTGACTGTATTCGTCAAATGAGATTATGGATGATTGCCATCAATATTGCTTCTCCTGAAGAACTCTCTGAGATGGAACTTGAACTTAAAAAAGAAGTTTTTGACGCTAAAAAAGAAGCATGGAATTCTTTTATAGATCCAATTATACACGATCAAAAAGAATTACTTTCTTTATTAGAAAACATTGCTCCAAAAAGCGCAAATAAAGACCAAATAATAAAACTTACTTCTGAATTAAGTACTGTAAAATCTCCTCTAAAAAAGGAAATGCTAGTTGTTGCTCGTAAAGTATTGCGCTTAATTGTAAACGAAGACTGCAAAACTGAATTAGCAAATTGGATCACATCTTATATAGCTACAACTCAAGAGAGATTTAGCAGTAATTTATTCTCAGACTCTGATTTAAATGTTTTCTCTGTAGAGAAAGTTTTACCAAAATATGAAGCTAACAGCTTAGATGTAGATGGCAGAATGATTGTTAGAGATAACTTTGATGCAATCTTTACTAAATACCCTGAAACCTTAATTTTTGGTGAAGACGTAGGAAACATTGGCGACGTTAACCAAGGATTAGAAGGAATGCAAGAAAAATATGGAGAACTTCGTGTTGCCGATGTAGGTATTCGTGAAGCAACCATAATTGGTCAAGGAATTGGAATGGCTTTAAGAGGCTTACGTCCTATTGCTGAAATTCAATATTTAGATTATCTACTATATGCAATCCAAATTATGAGTGATGATTTGGCTACTTTACAATACAGAACTGTAGGTAAACAAAAAGCTCCATTAATCATTAGAACGCGTGGTCACCGCTTAGAAGGCATCTGGCATTCGGGTTCTCCAATGGGAATGATCATCAATGCTATACGCGGAATACATGTACTAGTTCCTAGAAACATGACTCAAGCTGCAGGATTTTATAACTCTTTATTAGAATGTGACGAACCTGCTCTTGTAATCGAATGTTTAAACGGATATCGATTAAAAGAAAAAGCTCCTAGCAACTACGGAGAATTTAAAACCCCTATTGGAGTTGTTGAAACTTTAAGAGAAGGTAAAGACATCACCCTAGTTTCATACGGATCGACTTTGCGATTAGTTGAACAAGCTGCCACTGAATTATTGCAAGCTGGTATTGACTGCGAGGTTATCGATTTACAATCATTACTTCCGTTTGATATCAATCAGGATATCGTAAAAAGTATCGCTAAAACAAATCGCTTGCTAGTAATCGATGAAGATTTACCAGGTGGTGCTTCAGCTTTCATCCTGCAACAAATTGTCGAACAACAAGACGCATACGTACATCTAGATAGCAAACCACAAACATTAACTGCAAAAGCTCACCGTCCTGCTTATGGGACTGATGGAGATTACTTTTCAAAACCTTCTGCCGAAGATATTTATGAAAAAGTATACAGCATGATGAATGAGGTAAATCCTTCTAAATATCCTAATTTATACTAAGAAATTAGTTTAATCATCAAATATAAAAAAGCTCCAAATCTTCACGTTTTGGAGCTTTTTTTATAGACTGTTTAAATAAATCTTTTTTATTTTTATAACAACTCCTTTTTTAAGGAGCTACTTCCTGCTGTCCGCTATATCTTTTACTGGCAAAAAAGCCAGAAAAAGGATGCCGCTACTCCCGATAGTTATCGGGACAGGGCTAAGACTTGCGTATTTATTAAAGTATGTCAGACTAAGCAAAGATTACCGTTACGTAGGGCTTCGACTCCGCTCAGCCTGACAACATAATGAATATACTACAACAAGCAAATACTCATTACATCACTTATACACTATACTGTCACCCTGAGCGGAGTCGAAGGCCGCTACTGATCTTCTCCCGAAATTCCGAAACACTCAGGAAGACAAGACTATACAGTAACTTTATTTCGATAACAACAATAATCTTGCTTTTTCTAAATCCTCTGGTGTATCAATTCCTATACCTACATGAGTAGTTTCGACCATTTTAATACGTTTTCCGAACTCTAAATAACGTAACTGCTCTAGCTTCTCTGAAGCTTCAAGAGTTTTCATCGGAAGGCTATAAAAATCCAATAATGCCTGCTTCCTAAAAGCATAAATTCCAATATGCTGAAAATAACATACTCCAACATCTTTGTCTCTTGGATATGGAATTACAGAGCGAGAAAAATACAAAGCAAATCCACTTTGATCTACCACTACTTTTACATTATTAGGATTATTTATTTCAAATTCGTCTTTTATTTCACGCATTAAAGAAGCCAAATCTACTTTTTTATCGAAATCATTTCTAAAAACTTCAATAACCTTTGCTAAGGGTTCTGCATCAATAAAAGGCTCATCACCTTGAACATTTACAACAATATCTACGTCTAAATCTTGGATTGCTTCAGCAATCCTATCACTTCCCGACTCATGTTCTTTAATACTCATTATGGCTTTACCTCCATTCGAGACGATTTCATCGAATATAATATCCGAATCGGTCACAACAAATACATCATCAAACAAGTTGGTTTGCATTGCAGCTTGATAGGTTCTTAAAATTACTGTTTTACCTCCCAAATCTTGCATCAGTTTCGCTGGAAATCGTGTAGAAGCGTAACGTGCGGGAATAACTGCTATTGTTTTCATTTTTGATAGTATTATTAATGTTCAATCCTGAAAACAAATATACTTATTCACTATCAGGTTTAAAAAATTTATTTATAACATATTTCTTAAATAACTAAAGTTTAATATATTATAAAATTTTTATTTTTATACGAAAAATAAAAATATGAAAAGATCATTAGCACTTCTCCCTCTCTATTTCTTTTTAGTTATGCATAGCGCATTTGCACAAAAAACTGAAACATCAATCATAAACTCATTCTCTGATCGAGTATTTCCAGGTAAAGGATATTTACCATTAGGAGATGTAAAATGGAAATTTAAAACCGATGGTAAAATCTTTTCTTCTCCAATTGCAAAAGATGGAATCGTTTTTATTGGTAGCGAAGATGGATATCTTTATGCAATCGAAGAAAATTCTGGAAATTTAAAATGGAAATTTAAAACAAACGGTGCAGTTCATAGTTCGCCATGTATTTATGAAAATACTATCTATTTTGGCAGCTTTGATGGTTATTATTATGCTGTAAATACCAAAACAGGTAATCAGATATGGAAATTCAGAACTGGAGGTGAGAATTGGTATAGAGAAACTGGCATTGAGGGAGCTATGGATAATTTATGGGATTATTTTTTATCATCACCTGTTATTTACAAAGACGACAAACAAGCTTCGGTTCTTTTTGGAAGTAGTGACGGAAATGTATACTCACTCGATGCAAAAAAAGGAAGTCTTAATTGGAAATTTAAAACTAACGGTCCAATTCATAGCACACCAGTTATAGATAAAAACATATTATATATTGGCGGATGGGATGCTAATTTGTATGCAATCAATTGCACAACAGGAAAAGAAAAATGGAAGTTTTCTACAGGAACCAAAACGGGATTCAAAGGAATTCAATCGTCTGTAACTGTTGCCGATGGAATGGTATATTTTGGAGCTAGAGATCCTTACCTTTTTGCTTTAAACTCAGAAACAGGAAAAGAAATCTGGAGATATGATGCAGAAAACTCATGGATTCTCAGCTCGGCAATAGTATTAGACAACATTCTATATGTAGGAACCTCAGATACCTATGCATTACTTGCATTAGATTCTAAAACAGGCAGAGAACTCTATCGCTTTAGAACTAGTGGATACGTATATTCATCACCAGCAATTGCAGGAAGCACTATTTATTTTGGAGACTTTACAGGTAACTTCTTTTCTCTAGACATGCTTTCGTCGGGCAAAATATCAAAGCTTATAAGTACAGATGCAAGAAAAAAACATGCTGGCGAAATACTAAACAACGACAATCTAGATTTTGTTTACGCGGCCAAAGGCTCAGATTTATCTCAATACAAAGAGAGCAAAAAGGTTATGGATGAATTCTACAAACTTGGCGCAATCGTTTCATCACCGTTTATTAGCAACAATACTGTTTATTTCGGGAGTGCAGATGGGTATTTTTATGCAATTAGACTAACAACAGGCTATTAAAACTTATACCTACTTAGAAACTAAAATTAACCGCAAAGAGCACAAAGGCACAAAGGCGCAAAGTTGCCAAACTTGAAACTTGAAACTTGAAACTTGAAACTAAAAAATCACATAATCTTAACTGATGTCATACTCAGCGACCCTGCCATCAATTTATCGTTAAACAAACTTAGTTCTTCTGATTTTTCTTTTAATCCTAAAGTGTAAAGCAGTGGTAAATAATGATCGGGTGTTGGGATTGCTAATTGCATCACTCGATCCATTTTCTCAAAATTGATAAGCGGTTGGAAATTCCCGTCTAACAAATAGTCATTAATTGTCTGTCGTGCTTCAATCGCCCAATCATAACCATAATTATCCTTATCATAATTATGAAAATCAATCAGCCTCAAATTATGAACAATGTTACCACTACCAATAATCAAAACGCCTTTATGGCGTAGTGATTGTAGTTTTTGAGCCAATTCAAAATGATATTGTCCAGGTTTTGTGTAATCAATACTTAACTGAATCACTGGCACATTTGCCTCAGGATATAAATGTTTTATCACACTCCAAGCCCCATGATCTAAACCCCAAGTTTCATCTAATTCTATTTCGACAGGACTAAGTATTCTTTTCGTTTCAACGGCTAATTCGGGGCTACCCTTGGCAGGATATTGTACATCAAATAAAGCTTGAGGGAAACCACCAAAATCATGAATCGTTTTAGGCATTTCCATAGCCGTAACTTTTGTTCCTTTGGTATACCAATGTGCCGAAATACATAAAATAGCATTGGGTTGAGGCAAAGTTTTAGCTAAGTTTCTAAATCCAGCTACAAACTCATTTTCTTCAATAGCATTCATCGGACTTCCATGCCCAAGAAACAAAACGGGCATTTTATCGGTATTCGAAAAAGTTTGTGAAATAGTATGTAGGTCGTTTAGTGTATTCATAATCATAAAGAGATTGGTTTTCTAAAAAAGCTAACGCGAATGGCACGAATTAGCACAAATTATTCTAAAGATATTTTGTTTCAAAGCAAACCCAACAAGTTTTTAAACCCTGCTACACTTAACCTCAGCAATATCTGAGAGAAAAGCGATTAAATTTTATAACAAATCAAGTTCGTATTTAAAACTTTAAATTATTCAACAAAATACTCGTCTTTAAATCCTATCAAATATAATTTATTTTTTGCTCTTGTCATAGCGGTGTACAACCATCGAATATAATCTCTATCGATTCCGTTTGGCAAATAAGGCTGTTCAATAAATACAGTATCCCATTGCCCACCTTGCGATTTATGACAGGTTATCGCATAAGAGAATTTTACTTGCAAGCCATTAAAATATTCATTGGCTTTTACTTTCTGGAATTTCTTATACTTTGTCGTTTCATTTTCATAATCTTTCATTACCTCTTCATACAATCGGTTTGATTCTTCGTAGGTTAATGATGGAGATTCACTTTTAATAGTATCCAATAGCAAAACTGTTTCAAAAGGCTTTTGATTTGGATAATCGACCATTCTAATTTTTACTTTAGCAAATTTAAATCCATACAATTCCTGAATACTAAAGATTTCTAAAATCTCGATAATATCACCATTTGCAATAAAACCAGCTTCATCTGAATCTTTTAACCAGAAATAATTATTCTTAACAACCATCAAGAAATCTCCTGTAGAAAGATCACTTTCTTTAAACAAAATCTTGGTTCTAATTTGTTCATTGTACTGATTGGCTCTTTTATTAGAACGTACTATAAATGCTGTATCTTCAATACTATAATTACTGTAAGCAGAATTGATAGCATCCTGAATATCATAACCATCTGTTAATCGCACGATATCTTTAAACTTCTTAACATCAAATCTAAACTCAGTAATAAAACTCTCTTTTAACAATTCACGTAACTCAGTAGCATTAAATAAAATCCCTGAATTTTCTTCCTGACGCATTACCTCATCAAGTTCGATATGCTCAATTTCTTTGTTATAATTTACGCTTAAAGTATGAATATCTAGCGCTGGACTAATATCTAGATTTACCGGAGGCAACTGAGCTGTATCTCCCAAAAGAATCATTTTGCAATTGGTTCCTGAATAAACATATGAAATTAAGTCGTCTAATAGAGAACCATTTTCATATAATTTAGAGTCTGAATTACTATCGGAAATCATCGAAGCCTCATCGACAATAAAGATGGTGTTTTTATGCTTGTTTTGCTGAATAGTAAACGAAACGCCTCCTCCTGAAGATTTCTTTGGGAAATATATTTTTTTATGAATCGTAAAAGCTGGTTTGCTCGAATAATTCGCAATTACTTTGGCTGCACGACCAGTTGGTGCAAGCAAGACATATTTCTTATCAATGTCAATTAAATTATTTACAATAGTCGAAATTACTGTGGTTTTTCCTGTTCCTGCATACCCTTTAAGCACAAAAATTGTCTCATTAGCTGTATCGGTTAAAAATATAGCAATCTTTTGGAAAAAAATGTCCTGTTTATATGTAGGAGAAAAAGGAAACTTTTTTTGTAAAAGACTATAAAACAAGGAAGAACTCATAACGATTATTTTAATGTAAAATTATCATCAAATATAGGTATCAAACGCGAGGGAACCACATAAATTCCCAAATGAATAAAAAAAAATTGTAAGTTTGTCATCACGTATAATTCTATTTTGATTCTTAACAAGAATTGAATTCTAAAACCATTTATGCAATCACAAAATACAAATATAACATCAAAAAAATACAAAAAACTTTCTATTCAGGTTTCACTGACTGGACTTTCATTTTGTTGTTTTGATACTTTAAACAATACAATTCTATCTTTAAACGAAGTTACTTTTGACACGTTTCATAAAACTACAAAAATTGAAGATTTATTTGCTGATGCTTTTAGTAAACATCCCGAGCTTAAAGATACTTATGATGAAATAACAGTTGTTCACAACAACAATTTATCAACATTTGTTCCAACTGCCCTTTTTGATGAAAACTTCCTAGGGAGTTATTTACAATATAATACCAAGGTTTTTGAAACCGATTTTTTTGCTTTCGATGTAATTACTAATTACCAAATGAATGCTGTTTACATTCCATATGTAAATATCAATAACTTTTTTATTGACCAGTTTGGTTCATTCGAATACAAACATGCCAATAGTATTCTTGTCGAAAAGCTTTTGGATCAATCCAAAAACAATGACGAAAAGACAATGGTAGTCAATTTTAATTTTGGCCATTTTGAAATCATTGTACTGCAAAACAAAAAACTATTATTATTTAATTCTTTTGAATATCAAACTCCTGAGGATTTTATTTATTACTTACTGTTTACAGCAGAACAACTTAATATGAACCCAGAGATTTTTAAACTTGAATTATTAGGAACGATTTCTGAAGATGATAATTTCTTTGAAATCGCTTATAAGTATATCCGAAATGTATCCTTGTTTGACGTATCTAACTTAAAAAGAAAAAATTCTTTTTCAACAGCTCAAAATCAACAACATTTTATACTTTTTCAATCATGAGAATCATTTCAGGAAAACACAAAGGAAGACGCATTTTTCCACCAAAAAACCTTCCCGTAAGACCTACAACTGACATGTCTAAAGAAGCATTATTTAATGTTTTGAACAACCATTTTAGTTTCGAAGGTTTAAAGATATTAGATTTATTCGCCGGAACCGGAAACATAAGCTATGAATTTGCTTCTCGCGGATGCACACCAATTACATCTGTAGATGGTGATTTTGGTTGTGTAAAATTCATCAAACAAATCGCAGCAGAATATGACTTTAATATTGCTGCTACAAAAAGTGATGTTTTTAAATTCTTAGAAAGCAGTAAAACTTCTTACGATATCATTTTTGCCGATCCTCCGTATGCAATGGATCAAGCTACATTTGAAAAAATTGTCATGCTAGTTTTTGAAAGAGACCTATTGCAAGAAGACGGAATGATGATTATCGAACATTCTAAATACACTAAACTCGATCATTTGAGTAATTTTTCATTCAAGAAAAGTTATGGAGGTTCGTTTTTTAGTTTCTTCGAATTTGATTCATCTGAAGAGGAAGAGGAAAACAACGAAACATCTACAAAAAATACCGAAGACGACGAAGGATAACTAAAATCTGATTCACATAAGCATAAAGCCTCCTTGATTATTCAAGGAGGCTTGTTTTTATATATTCATATCTAAATAGACATTACCGAATTCTATCTGAATCATTTATATTTTTGCCTTTAAATTCAGTGTCTTTCATTTTACCAAAGGAATATTTTATGGCAATTGAAATCTCATGAGAATCTATCAAATATCTTGCTTGTGAGTTTACATTATTAACAACAAACTGCTCTTCAATAACATTATTATTAAAAACGTTATTAAAACTCAAAGTACAATTCCAGTTTTTGAAAAAGGTTTTAGAAAGTGCCATATCAATAACAAATCTTTCATTTTTCTCAAATGCTCCTATATGTTGTTTGGTTAATCCCCAGCAAGAAACAGATAAAGTATATCCTTTTGGTAGTTTAAATTCGTTACTTGAGTAATAATACAAATAGGGTTTTGAGGATAAAAACAGAGCCGAATCATCTTCTATTTTTTCTAAAATGAAAACTAAAGAATTTGTCATTGTCCAAAATTCATAACTAAAGGGTAGCGTAAAGTCGGCTGAAAAACCTGACTCTCTATCGAAATTTTCATCTTTAAAAGTTAATATATTTTGCTCTTTATCATAAGTAAAACTACTATAAACAGGATTTGTATTTTGATAAAAACTTAGTTTAAGCGATTTATCATTATACTGAAAAACGGAAGAAATTTCGTTGCTAATAGTCGGGTCAAGATTGATATTTCGCGCATATACAAAATAAGGATTAATATAAGTTGTTCCTTGACTTAAAGAGGAATAATTAGGTCTAGAAATACTTTTAGAGTAATTTAAACTAATACTTTTTGTGCTATCTATCGGAAATGTAAATTCTGCTTTTGGGAAAAAATCGGTGTAGTTTTTCTCAATTAAAGGTGTTACATCCGTTTTATATCTTCCATTTGCATTAGTATTCTCAACCCTAAGTCCAACCGTAAAATCAATTTTATTTATTTTACCTGATAACTGACTATATCCTGCTAGATTTTGCTCTTTAAAATCATAATGGCTCAGTATATTTTGATTTGTTTCATAGTCGAAAATATCAAAATCTGACTTTGAATTTGCAGAAGAATAAAGCCCTCCCACTTCAAAAATCATTTCATTTTTAAACTTTTTCTCTATATCAATTCTTCCTAAAAAAACACCAACTTTAAATTTTTGATCTCGAATTTGTGTCAATCCAAACTCAGTATCGTTATAGTTATTTTGAACTTCACTAAACACTCCCTGATCAAAATTAGAATATTGAATACCTGCAAAAACCTGTGTTTCAATAGACTTAATCTTTTTTAAATAATTCAAAAATGAGTTCGAAAAATCCTTATTACTAGCATTATCAGTAAAAGTTAGAACGTTATTTGTAACATCCTCTTTTTTATTATAAGTATTTGCATTTATGTAAAAAGTATCACTTTGCAATTTACTACTAACAGTAAACGACAGATAATCATCCTCATTTATTTTATAAAATAAACTACCACCAAAAACAAACTGTTTCCTTTTTGTAAAAGCCTCAACGTTATAATTCGAAACAATACTAGCATTCGGGATTGCATAATCGACACTCTGGTATTCCCAAGGTTGCAATTGGTTATAATTAAAATTAGCTTTCCACTCTAGTTTACCTTTCTTAAAACTAGAATTAAATCCAATATAATTATTAAAGTCTTTCTTAAAAGAAGCTGTTTCAGATAAAATGGTCCTAAATCCATCTTTTTTACTAAACTTTCTTGTAACTAAAATTACTGCTCTACCTTCGGCTTCGTATTTAGCAGATGGATTCTGGATAATTTCGATATTCTTTATATCATCAACAGCTAGAGCATTCAAATCGTTTATTCCTACCTTTTGATTATCGATATAAATAAGAGGAGTTCCTTTGCCAACAATAGAAATATTCTCTTTGTCTGAACTTATAATAATTTTAGGCAGTTTGGACAATAAATCCATCGTATTAGGAATAGAATTATAAATAGAATTGGGTACATCTATTTTTAAGTTTCCGTTTTTATTGATAAATGTTTTTGACTTAGCATCAATAACAACTTCCTCTAACTTATTCGGAATACTATCTTTTAGAGTTTCATTTTGTGCATATCCAAATGCAGAAACAAGAAGACAGATTATAATTATTATTATTTTAATCATTTTTTAAGTAAATTAAGAATCCAATTCAAACAATCCTCTGTATCCATTATCGACCATGAATGTGGATTTTTGCTCCCGTTTAATTTCACGCCTTTACCTTGGCTTATAATTACATTTGCATTGTAATTGCCCATGATTCTTAATTGGTTGATCATTCCAACTATATCAATCCCATTCCAATCCTGTAAATCGCGGTGACGTTCATTAATTAGCCAGTTAATATCCAGATCAGTGTACATTCTTATCGGCATGTTTTTTAAGTATCTTGCATTCCCTCCATCTTTTGCACCAAAAGAAAAAATAGAAGCTTCGATATATTTTTCAGGAAACTGATCAGGCGAACCACCATACAAACTATCCCAATTATCCTTTATCCATTTTGCTTCATTTGCCCCTGCTTCAGAAAAATTTCTTTCAATTTCTCTTTCGCAATATTTATAAAAACGAGCATGATCCAGCGGAGCATCTAGAGCAAAAATGCCTTTAGGAATTAAAAAGAATTTACTCGGATTCTTAACCGAATTTTCTGCATAAGTCAAAGAAATAATACCACCATTTGATAAACCTCCTAAAATAAAATTATCCTTAGAGACTTTGTGCTTTGTTACAATTTCATTAAAAATCTTGTCTAAAAAAGCAAAATCAGCTTCTCTACTATCTGTTCCCCAATTTATAGAAGGAATAATTACGACCATTCCTTTCTTAACAGCTAACTCATGCAGTGTTATTTGTTTTAATAAATCTTCTGTAGTTTCTCCTCCAGAAGGCAAAATTACCAAAGCACCAATAATATCCGTTTTCGGAACCATTTTATAATAATGCAATGATTGAGAGTCTTCGTCATTGACATATAAATCATTGGTATCTAAATAATCTACCGTTACTTTTTCCATTTTTTGTCCATAACAAAATGTAATTCCAAATAGAATCAGCATTGATAATTGTTTTCTCATAATTTGTATTTTTCTATATATTTCGATTGCAAAAATGCTCCTAAAAAATACTATTGTAAGTTAATCGTAGGTTAATCGGGAGTTAATTCAAGAATTAAAAGATAAAAGACTTATTTTTGAAATGTATTTTTTGATAATATGAAACACAGAATCAATTTATTAATTTTTTTTTCGGCTATCGCCCTCGTGGTTTTATCTGTTGTACAATGCTATTTAGTAAAAACAACCTATGATTATAAAGTCGCACAATTCCATTCAGAAATAAAGAATGAAATAGCTAATATTACAAATGATTATAGCGATATCGATTCAACTATTGTCTTCAAAAAAGAGCTTCTTTACAAGCAATTAGCTGAGAATTATATCCATGACAAAAAAACAAAAGCGGATATTAAAAGTGCTTTGTTACAAAATGAATTTCGTAGCGAACTAACTCAAAAATTGCAACTGAAATTTGAAAGAGAAATTCCAAATTTTTCGATTGATTTTGCCATTGTACTCAACAAGTTTATCATCTATAATAATTCTAAAAAAGCAGATACTATTTTCTCTGAAAAGCCATTTATAAAAAACAAATTATATGGTAATCTGGCTTCGCTTGACAATGCTTTTTTAGTGCGAAATTATGCAAATACAGCAAGCGTAACAGCACAAACCCAAGATTATAATTTATTAACCGAAGACTCTATGTATGTTTCGGTTATCGATTGGGAAATGATAATATTAAAAAGAATGAGCATGATTTTGTTTCTTTCTTTACTATCTATTTTAACCCTGATAACACTTTTTGTAATTGCCATAAAAGCATTAATCAAGCAAAAAAAAGTAAGCGATATCAAAACTGATTTTATTAATAATATCACCCACGAACTCAAAACTCCTCTGACAACTTTGGCTATTTCGACCAAAATACTGGAGCGAAAAGACATTCGTGACAACGAAATTCATTTTAATTCTATTCTTAATACCATTTCTCGCCAAAACAACCGTTTACAGAGTTTAATCGACCAAGTTCTGGCAAACTCCTTAGAGGAGAATGAAATGGAAATGCAAAAAGAAAAAATCATTACAGAGCCTTTCCTAAATGCTATTATAGAAGATTTTAGAATTACATATCCAAAGGTTACCGTTGAAACTCAATTTACTACAAACGATACGATATTGGTATTAGATAAATTTCATTTAACAACAGCCATCCTAAATGTACTCGAAAATGCTGTAAAATATGGTTCAAATACAATTACTATTAAAACAATATTAAACAAGAACGAATTCGGTTTAAGCATTCAGGATAACGGAATTGGAATTTCTAAAAACAAACATCTATTATTATTTGATAAATTTTACCGCGTAGAACAAGGCAATCTACACAATTCAAAAGGGTTAGGATTAGGACTGTATTATGTAAACCAAATTATAAAAGCACATCAAGGATCAATTGCCGTAATGAGCGATTTAGGAAAAGGAGCAAAGTTTTACATTAGCATTCCGTTGAGTTAAGTTTTCAGTCGCAGTTTCAGTCCTGATAACTATCGGAATCAGTTGCAATACTTACAATTAATAAAATGAAAAAAATACTTTTAGCCGAGGATGATTCAGATTTTGCAAACGTGCTTAAACAATACTTGGAATTATATAATTATGAAGTTACATGGGCAGAAAATGGGCAAGAAGCTTTAGCTATATTTCAAACTACAACATTTGACATTTGTGTGTTTGATGTTATGATGCCTATCATTGATGGATTTACACTTGCCGAAAAGGTCATTAAAATCAATCCCGAAATACCTTTTATTTTTTTGACAGCCAGAAAGCTTAAAGAAGACAAAATCATTGGTTTAAAACTGGGAGCAGACGATTATATCGTAAAACCCTTTGAAGCTGAAGAGCTTATCTTACGCCTGAACAACATCTTGAAAAGAAGCCAACAAAAAACACCGATTTTTGCCCAAGCAAACAATTTACAAATTGGAGCTTATTTATTTGACACCAAACGTTTGTGCTTAAAAAAAGACGATATAACACAACAACTTACTGAAAAAGAAGCAGCTCTTATTCATTTCTTTTACACACATAAAAATCAAATGCTAAAAAGAGAACAAATCCTATCATCGATTTGGAAAAATGACGACTTTTTTTCTGGAAGAAGCATGGATGTTTATATCAGTAAAATTCGAAAATACTTTAAAGACGACTCCCGAATTAGCATCGATAGTATTCGTAATATCGGACTGGAGTTTAAAATAATAGATTAATTACTCTCATATTTAGCTAATTTATCTAAAATCGTCTGATAGGTTGGCGTTTCGATTTCGTATTTCAAACCTTCATTTACTACAAATTCAGTAAGCGACGAAAGCTCTGTTTTTTTTCCTGCCAACAAATCACGGTGCATAGACGAAGTTGCATCACGAGGCGTTTTTTCTAATTTCAATATCGTTTGCATTACAATATCATTAGGTAAATTCAGTCCTTTTACAGCTGCTATCATAGTGATTTCATTTAATAACGAAACATATAAATTACGGCTAGAAGCATTTCCCATGATTTCACCAATATTCTGATTTAAATAAGAAGTAGCCGAAGCCAAAGATGAAATAAAAACAAACTTTTCCCAAACCGTATCTTCGATAGTATCTACTAAATAGCTTTCGATTTTAGCATTCTCAAAAATAGTTTGTAACGCCTTCATTCTATAAACCGAAGCACTATCGGAACCAAAAAATAGTTTTTCGTAAACACCTATTTTTTTAATTTCACCAGGCGCAACAATCATCGAAACGATATATACACAACCTTGCAAGACTTCGTTATCTGGAAAAATAGTACTAATGCGTTCTGGAGCATCAACGCCATTATATAAAGGAAGAATAACCGTATTCTTGGTAATGCATTTTTTTATGGCATCAAGACTTTCTTCGATATCATAGGTTTTAGTAGCACAAATAAGATAATCTAGCTTACCGATTACATCAGGATCATTTGATACTACAGTTGGAAAAACAGTCGTTTCTCCTTCATCAGTACTAATTTTTAAACCCGATTGAGCAATAACTTCCATTGCTTTTCCTCTAGCAATAAAAACTACCTCTATAGCATCATTTTCAGCATAGGCTTTCGCCAAAAGTCCACCAAAATAACCACCTACTCCACCCAATCCTAAAATTCCGATTCTTGTTTTCATTATGATATTTTTTTATACAAATTAAAAAGGTCGCTATAGATTAAAAACTTAAAACCTGCTTAATCGATAGTCTTTTAATAGTATTAACTAGTTTTAAAATAAGCTTCTACAATAATAAATACTAAAAAATAAAATTGCTAAACCAAAAGTAATAAATTCCTATTTTGAGTTTTTAGAAATAATTTGAAGAAGATTGTTTCATGAAAATAACTTTGATACTCTCACAAATATAAAAAAATGCAGACCTGTAAGCCGGATTCTGTTCTTGTTATTACTAACAATACCTTATCATTTATCTAGACTTACAATTACTCATAAGTTCAAGCTATCTACCCTTCAGCAACGAACGAGAAGCTCTTAAATGCTGATATACTTGATATTTCACCGCATAGAGTTTACCTGTTTTCACTACAGCATTACCTGTACATACTTTCTGTTGCACTTGTCCTAACGCTATTTCTAACGCCGACGGGTGTTACCCGCTATGCTTCTCTGTGGTGTCCGGACTTTCCTCCCTTTTGATTTCTCAAAACGACGATAAGGCGGTCTGCGTGGCAAATTTAGCGTTTTTATAGGTTACTTCCGAGCATTACAAAATTTACTTTAACACTCTTTTACAAAGACTTAATTTTAAAATAGTTATCTTTAGTCGTCAACCTGTAAAATTTCATTTATCATGATTAGAATGTATCATTACGCAACTGTATCCAAGGCTTTGGATCAATTAAACGAAAAGGGATTTACTTATGATTTTAATCTAAATGAAGATGTAATTAAGAAAAATCCTGAAAAATTTGAAATCGTGCATGTGTATCGATACGAAGGCAACTCCGATCCTGGAGATGAAGCTGTGGTTTATGGAATAAAATCTACCTCAGGCAAAAAAGGTGTTTATGTTGCAGGATTTTCAGCCAATTCTGATTCTGAAACTGCAAAAATCTTAAGTGATTTAAGCATCAAAGGAAGATGATTTATTTAGGAACAATCTTAGTTGCTATTGGACAATGCAATTAAGCTAAAAACATCTTTTATATTGAACTGAATAAATCTCTCGCAAAGACGCCAAGTCGCAAAAAATCATGTAAAAATTTGGCGTCTTTGCGAGATAAATTATAGTTCAAAAAGCTTAACTTAATGACATTTAGCTCATACCTACACAAGAGAGATAATTTTTCTTTAAGCCTTAATTAGCTTTGCATATTCGGCAATTTTATCCTCGCTTATTTGCTTTGTAATTTCGAGTAATCGCTTTACTTTGGGTAGCAATGCATCGATATCTTCTTTTGTTACTATAAACTTTGGATTATAACGTGCTTCGATATAAGCACTTTTTAAAAGTTCGAATAATCGTTTTTCTTCGGGGGTATCATTGGGAAAAACTGACGGTAAATCTGATGAATATTTCCTTGTAAAAGAAAACAACTTAGTCAAATTATGCTGTTTTGGATTGGTTAACGTATGTACCAATCGAATCGTCTGAAAACTGTTTTCGCAAGCTTGATGAAGATTAAAAGAGCTTTTCTTATATAATTCTTGCTCATAACAAAATTGAGCAACTAATAAAAATTCTTTTGCGCTTTCAAATTTTTCTTTAAAATATTCTTCTGCTTGCTGTTTTATTTCGTCAAAACGAAGTGGGCGCTGTTCTGCAAGAGTAAACTTTTCACTATCATAAAGTACAACCCCTTCTTCTTTTATCTGTGTATAAAAATATCTGCCTGTGTCGATATATTCATTTAATCGTTTTATATTTTCATGAATAAACTCAACTGGAGTTTGCAAATCTGGGTCTCTATAATACATATCATCAACTGCATCAAGCATTCGGGTTGCTCTTTGGTCGGTTACTCCATCTGTTACTACGAGTATATCATAATCGCTCCTATAAGAAGTAGGAATACCAAATTCTACTCTTTCGTCACGATCTACATATTCATTTCTTGCATAACTTCCGTAGAGAATAATCATTTGCGTTTTTGGAAGTCTTGCAGTTATTTGTTCTACAAAACGCAGAAGATCTCTTTGTTTCTTTTGTGGCAGATAGGCGATGGATTTCTTCATTAGAAAGTAGTTATTATGAAACAAAGATAATTATATTCTTATTCTATTATAAATGAAAAATTTGCTTTGCTATATCTTACAGATAAACAAATGGAATTATAAAAAATATATTTGAAATGGGTGCGGAGTCAGGAGGCTTCTTATTGAAATATCACTTTTAATACTATTCTCGTTTTCAAGAAACCATATTACAGCAAGCAATTACTCTGCTAGGAGTTTCTTATCAATTTTATTTTAAAAATTTACTTTTTAAATCCATTCTACTATGAAGTATTCTAATAATTTCAATCTCATCATTTGAAATAACCTGGTAAAACAGAATATGTTCATTTGATTTGAATCCAAATAATTCTTTTGTTATCTCATCATAATTTTTACCCAAATTGGGGTTTTCGGCAATTTCACTGCATGAATCTAGAAGTAGGAAATAATACTTATCAGCCTGCCTTTCGGACCATTCTTCGCAAGTATAATTCCAAATTTGAGCTAAATCTTCAACAGCCTTATTAGTTAAATGATATTTAGCCATTTACTTCCTTTTTGCTTTCAAACTTTCAAGATGTTTATTAGGGTCGAAATTCTCAGCTCGCCCACTATTAATTCCTTCCTGAACTGCATTTTTTAAAATGATTAGTCGATTTTCCTCTTCTTCTAAAAGACGTAAACCTGCTCTAACAACTTCACTAGCATTTTTAAATCTTCCATCAGAAAGACTATGTTCGATAAAATTCTCAAAATGATCCCCCAACGATATAGATGTATTTCTTCCCATGATATCTTATAGATTTACGTAAAGTTACCATTTTTTGGTAATTCAGCAAACTATATTACTAATTAATATTTCTTAACCTTTAAAGAATACTTACAATTATATGATGTTTTGTTAGTAATGCTTTTTTGTAGAAATCAAGAATTGAATTTAGTGATTCTTTTATTTCTTCAAGTAATTGTGCTCTATCATCTTTCCAAATTCCGTTTGGATATATTTTATTTTTCTTCAATAGTTGCAAATCAAAATTAGTTGTGAGTTTTTCAAAATCAACTTTTTCAATTACAATTACTATTTCGGCTAATGCTTCATTTTTAATAAGAGAAACAAAATCGGCATTTTCATCATCTGGATTAAAATTATCAACTCCTACAACGGCTTCACTCAGCTTATTATCCTCAATAGGTTCTGATGCCGAAACGCCTGTTAAAAAGAAATGTAGTACATCCCAAATTTTATCAATATCTATTCTTTCAAACTTTTCGGTTTCCTCTATTTCAAAAATCTTATTTGTCAAATCTTCATTACTTAAATCTATAAGAGAGTCCAATGTCTCTTGGTCAATCATAAGATATTCTGCAATCATTCCCATATCTAAAAATAATTTTCAAGTTTATAATTAGTATTAACCTTTCATTTGCTCTAATCAATAATTTATACATATCCGTAATCAAATTTTAATCACCTTAATATTATAATTAATTAAAATAATAAAAATCGAGTCATTTTATATGATACTACTTTTGTCAGCGTTAACAAGGTCGGAAGTAAAAATATGCATAATCTTCTAGATCTGCTTACTAATTATCATTAAAACATATCAAAACTGTTTACATGACACTTCCTTCTTTAATCTGATAAGATTGAGAATAGAAATCTAAACTCTTAACATCCCACGAAATCCTCTGGCGGCATAATACGAATCTGCACCGTTATGATATACAAAAACTGTGTTATAACGAAAATCAGCAAAAAGTGCACCTCCTAGTTTTCTGATATCAGCTGGTGTAACTATCCAACTTGATGTTTTAGTATCAAATTTACCAAGTTGCTGTAGCTCTCGGTATTCTTTTTCGGTCAAAATCTCAACCCCCATATTGGTTGCTATATTAACTGCGCTATCTTTTGGCTTATTTTCTTTTCTTTTTTCCAGCGCTTCATGATCGTAACAAATACTTCTGCGTCCTTTGGGACTTTCAGCAGAACAATCATAGAAAATATATTCATCGGTTACTTTATCATAACCAACAACGTCTGGCTCGCCTTCGGTTATTTCCATTTCATTTAGCGACCACATTTTTTCGGCATTTGCTTCTAGTTTTGCTTGTACTTTAGCCCATTCAATTCCTTTATGACGGTTGCTATTTTTCTCAAAACGAGTTTTTAAGATATCAAGTAATGTTCTATTTTGTTCTGCTGATAACTTTTTCATGTTATTCAATTTTATAAAAATTACTATTAAAAGATTCATCTAAATAATTCAATAAATTCATCTTATTTCAATTATACAGTAACGAATGACTTTATTTCTAGCTAAAATAATTATTTTTTGATTACAAATTAACATTCTAAAATGAATAACTAAATACCTGAATGTTATCATTTCAAATAAAATTAGGCTCTATTATTTAATAGTAATTATTTAAAAATCAGTAACTACTTAAACGTGCAAAATCTTTCAATATTTAAATTTTTAAATCTTTAAATTATAATCTATCTTTGCTATCCAATAAACAATCTATGGAACAATTTGTAGTATCGGCTCGTAAATATCGCCCGCAGACATTTAAAGATGTTGTGGGACAAAAAGCGATTACCAACACTTTACTAAATGCCATAGAAAGTAACCACCTTGCTTCGGCGCTATTATTTACAGGACCTCGTGGAGTTGGTAAAACAACTTGTGCACGTATTCTTGCACGAAAAATAAACCAGCCCGGTTATGATGATCCTAATGAAGATTTTGCTTTTAATGTTTTTGAACTTGATGCTGCTTCTAACAACTCTGTAGATGATATTCGTAACTTGATTGATCAGGTTCGAATCCCTCCACAAACAGGACAGTATAAAGTATATATTATTGACGAGGTGCATATGTTGTCATCGGCCGCTTTTAATGCTTTTTTGAAAACATTAGAAGAACCGCCTAAACATGCCATCTTTATATTGGCAACAACTGAGAAACATAAAATCATTCCAACGATTTTATCTCGTTGTCAAATTTTTGATTTCAAAAGAATTACCGTTAAAGATGCCAAAGAACACCTAGCTGAAGTGGCAACAAGTCAAGGTGTTGTTTACGAAGACGATGCGTTACATATCATTGCGCAAAAAGCAGATGGTGCAATGCGTGATGCTTTGTCTATTTTTGACCGAGTTGTTTCTTATTGTGGTACCAATTTAACACGTCAGGCTGTTACCGAAAACTTAAACGTTTTAGATTACGAAACTTATATTTCTATCACTGATTTTATCCTTGAAAATAAAATCCCTGAATTATTAATCGCTTACAATGACATCCTTGCCAAAGGCTTTGATGGCCATCATTTTATTGCTGGTTTAGCATCGCATTTTAGAGATTTATTGGTTAGCAAAACTCCTTCTACTTTATCTCTTCTTGAAGTTGGTGAACAGGCTCAACAAATGTATGGGATACAGTCTCAAAAAGCGAGTCAGGAATTTTTACTAAAAGGAATTGAAATTGCTAATGATTGTGATTTAAAATATAAGCTAAGTCAGAATCAGCGACTTTTGGTTGAACTTAGTTTGATGCAATTGGCCTCTATCAACTTTGATGGAGAAAAAAAAAAGTTGAGCAATACATAATTCCGCCTACTTATTATAGAAATCCTACTTTCTCTATCACAGAAGTTAAAGCTCCTGTCGAAAAGAAAGAAGCACCTCTAGCAACGCATAATTCAACTCCAGATACTCAAAAACCTGAAACTGAAGCTCCAGAAAAAGTAGCTGAAGCTAATCCAGTAATGCCAAATATTACAAAGCCAGGTGTTTCAGCATTTTCTTTATCAAGTATTCGTAAGAAAAAAGAATTAGAGGCTGCTAATAAATCTTATGTAAAGCCAACAACTCATTTACCTACTGAGGATTTTACCGAAACAGAAATGTTACTACAATGGAATAAGTATGCACAACGTTTAGGCGAGAAAGGTTTTAAGATAATGGAATCATTATTACTGATAAACGATCCTGTTTTAAACGGTACTTCTATTTCTATCGAACTACCTAATGAAGGCTCTAAGCTTGATTTTGAAAAAGAACTTAATGGCTTATTAGGACATTTAAGAGGACATTTGCATAATCACGATATTACTATTAATATTATTGTAAATGAGAGTTTTGAATTCAAAAGAAGTCTTAACGATCAGGATCGCTATAATAGGTTATTAGAAATAAATCCAAACATCGAACTTTTAAGAACAACATTTGGATTAGATTTACATACTTAATTAAGCTAAGTTCTGAGACTCTGAGACACTAAGGTTCAAAGATTATACGCAAAGATTACTACAGTCCCAATAGCTAGAATGGCTAAAAAACTACTTATTCTTTAGTCCAAAATTATAAATTTTTGTCAGCCATTTTTCTTTTTGATTACTATTGGATGTTTTTATAACTCCAATATAACTTACTTTGACTGGTTTTACTCCGCAAAATTCTAAAGTAGATTTCTTTAATTGATTTACGCTTGGTCTTCCAAAAAACAATCTGTAATACCAACCTGGCTGATCTAAAGTAGTAATAATATGAGCTGTTTTGTCTTTTAAGAGTTTATCCCACCAAACCGAATTTTCACGATACTGGAAAGCCATTTCTGGCAAAAAAAGCCGATCAATAAATCCTTTTGTAATTGCTGGCAATCCTCCCCACCAAACTGGATGAATCCAAACTAAATGGTCTGCTCGTTTTATTTTTTCCCACGACTCTAATAAATCAGGCTCTAATTCGGTTCTTCTTTGATAACCGAATTGCAAATTGGGATTAAACTTCAGATTGGCTATTGTAATCGTTTCTACTTTTGCATCTGATTGCAAAGCTCCTTTTTTATAAGCTTCGGCTAAAGCAAAATTAAAACTTGCTGGATTAGGATGTCCATTGATAATGAGAATGTTTTTCATGTTCAATTAGCTTATTTTAAGATTAATTGTGCTGTAATTATTTAATACTTCAAAGATTTCTTGTGCTGAATGTGTTTGATGACTGAAATAAATTCCGTTTACTAAATCTTCATTTAGCATCTTTTCGATATGTAAAACTGTAGAAAATGCTGTTAGCTCAGCCTGACCTTTAACGCTTTGTAAGCTTATTTTTCTTGTCTTATTCTGTGCTTTAATAACGATTTCAAAAATAGTTTGATCTCCATTTCCGCTCCCTCCAAACAATAGTTTTCTTTCTCTTAAAGACATGATATTAAAAATCTTAAGCGATTGAAAATAACCCATTAAACTGGTGACAAATTTAGAATTATAGGTCATTTTTACCGAAACAGTCGGTATTTTTTCTATCTGATTTAAAATAAATAAATCTGGCACATCTAGATTATAAACCTGTCGTTTTCCAATTCCGAATGAGAAGTTGTATTTTTCAGAGTTTAAAAAATGCTTGACATTTTGAGGTTTATTATTTTTATAGACAATAAATGGCTTACATACATTTTCTGCCAAAAAATTTGCTGAACTTTTCCCTGCCAAGTCTTTTATAGAATAATAAATATAAAGATTTGTTTCCTGAATTTTGCTCTTATCTGGTTCTACCAAATCAACTAAATTACCAACTATCCCTCCCATCCAGCCGGAGCCAAAAACGATGCGACTATTTACATTTTGTTTGTTTGCTATTGCTAGATCATATGCAACTGTTAAATCTGGAGTAGGTTTTGTAATATCTATATAATCTAGCTTATTTTGTATTGCGTACTTTAAGATTTCATTATCACTGTCTTTTGTACACAATACAATTAGATCAATTTTATTATCAATAATACAGTCAAAAGTTTTTGAATTGTTTACATCAATAACCAAATCATTGATTGTATTCCCTAATTGTCGACTCCCAACAAATAAGTTATAGTTAGGATTTCTTCCTTTAAGTATGCGCAATATAACTTTACCAACTAATCCTGTTCCTCCTATTACTAAAATATTTTTTCTCATCATTACATATTGTTTTCAGCAAACATAATAACGAAACTGCTCTCGGTAACCAGACAAATGTCCTATAAAATTGCTTTCCGAATTCGGCTTAAGTGTCTTGGTGTAACTCCTAAAAAAGATGCTAAATATTGTAACGGAATCAACTGAATATAATTGGGGTGATTTTTAAAAAGGGTTTCATAACGTTCTTTTCCCGTCAGTTTCTGAAAAGATAAAATACGTTGTTCTAAATTTATATATTGCATTTCTGCTATTATTCGTCCCGTTTTTTGCCAATGAATACTATTTTCATAAAGATGCTCAATACTAGCATGGCTTATAACTTCGAGTTCTGTATCAAATAACGCCTGAATATTTTCTTCTGTTGGTTTCTGGGTAATAAAACTAGCAAAAGCTGCCATAAATTCATTCTCGAATGTAATACAGTTTGTGATTTCTTCTCCTTCAGAATTGATATAAAATGAGCGCAAGGCACCCGATTTTATCAAAACAATATCTTTGGCTATTTGTGATTCTTGAATTAAAAAATCTCCTTTTTTTAATTTCTTTCTAGTAATTAAACCATCTAATTTATCTAATTCGTTTAGAGGTAAAACTTGAAGAGATTGAAATATTGATTTCATTGTGTTTTATTATGAATAACAAAATTATTGCATTTTACGAATCGATAGCTTTTTCAGCTGAACTGAAAATATTTTCAATTCTTTTATCCGGAATTAACCATAATAATGCCACTATAAAATAACATGCTCCTGAAATCCATTCGTTAAAGAAAGAGCTAATGATTCCTATTATATATAAAACTACCGAAGTTTTCCCTTTTAAATCTTTTCCTAATGTTTTAGCTAATACTGAATTTTTTCCTTCGCTAGAAACAATAATCTCTTGTAATATAACATATGCAATTGCTGACAACAATAATATAGCACCATACAATGCCATTGCTGGTTTAGCAAAATTATGTTCTCCCATCCAACCAGTTGAAACAGGAACCAGCGAAAGCCAAAAAAGTAAATGCAGATTAGCCCAAAGAATTTTAGCATTGACTTTGGTAACTCCGTGTAATAAATAATGATGATTATTCCAGTAAATACCTATATAGACAAAACTCAAGACATAACTTATAAATTTAGGGAAAAGAGGTATTAAATCCTTAAAGCTTTCTTCATGAGGAACCTTAATCTCCAGAACCATAATGGTCAGTATAATTGCCAAAACACCGTCACTAAAAGCCTCTAATCTCGTTTTATTCATAAAGTATTAAATAGTACAACTCATGGCTGTAGTTAATAAAAGTACTATAACTATATATTCTTGCAGAACTGTTAAGCCTAAATTTACTGATACTAAATAAATCTCTCGCAAAGAAGTAAAGTCTTTTTCGTTTTCTTTGTGCTTTGCGAGAAGATAATTAATTATATTTTTCCGTAATACATTGCCTTTACGATACCATCTGAAAGACCAATTTTAGGAACATAAATTTGTCGTGCTCCACTCCATTTCATTGCATTAAGATATATTCTTGTTGCTGGAATGATTACATCGGCACGATCGGGATTAAGCCCTAATTCAGCAATTCTTTGATCATATGTTAGAGAATTTAAGAAAGCATATTGTGAGTTTACATAAATATATGATAAGGGTTTTTCTTGCTGTTTGCCCGACATTTTGAACAATTTATTAATATTCCCCCCTGACCCTATAAGTGTAACTTCTTCGTATCCTTCTGTATTAGTTCTAATCCATTTTTCAATTTCATCCCATACCACATCGCAAACCATTCCGTTTAGTAATCGCACAGTTCCTGCTTTAAAAGATCTTGAAGTAACCAATTTTCCGTTTGAGAAGAGTGTAAACTCTGTACTTCCACCTCCAACATCTACAAAAAGATACGTTTGATCTGTTTTTAACAAATGATGTAAATCTGTTGAAGCAATAATAGCAGCTTCTTTTTTACCATCGATAATTTCAATCTTTATATCTGCTTTCTTCTTGATTATTTCTACCACTTCTTTTCCATTATAGGCTTCTCTCATTGCTGATGTTGCAAATGCCATATAACGTTCTACTTTATGTACTTTCATTAAAAGATTGAATGCCTTCATTGCGTCACACATTCTTTCAATATTTTCTTGAGATATTTCACCAACTGTAAAGGCATCTTGTCCTAAACGAATTGGCACACGTACTAGGGAGCTTTTATTAAACTGAGGTTCCTTCCCCTCTTGTTCTACAACATTGGAAATTAACAATCGCATGGCATTTGATCCAATATCGATTGCTCCATATTTTTTTATTTTAATCATTCTCGCTTATGATTTGAAATTTAGCATATTACTATAAAGACTATTATTGTTTTAAAACAACTTCCTCTATAGTATTTACTTTGTTTTGATAATATTTGTATGTTTCTAATTGTGCTCTAAATACGGCATGATGGTTTCTAGCTTTGTATTTATTATCTAATTTATAAGAATGAAAACGGACTTTTACATTTCCTTTCCAAGCAATATTAAAATTATCTATTAACTCATTTTTAATTGCTTGATCATAAATTGGACAAGTTACTTCTACTCTTCCGTCTAGATTTCTTGTCATAAAATCGGCTGATGATATATACACCTCGCTCAATCCTGCATTACCAAAAATATAAACTCTTGAATGCTCCAGATAATTATCAACAATACTTATTGCTTCTATATTTTCACTCATTCCAGGAATTCCAGGAATTAAAGAACAAATCCCTCTTACTTGTAGTTGAATTTTCACCCCTGCATTACTCGCCTCGTATAATTTATCTATCATTTTATAATCCGATAAACTATTCATCTTAAGCTTTATATATGTCTTACGACCTGCTAGCGCATGAAGAATCTCTCTGTCGATTAATTTTACAAATTTAGATCTTGTATAATGTGGCGATACTATTAAATGTTTGTAACGGTGCACTCTGTAATTAATGTCAAAGAATTCAAATATCTTAGAAATATCTTTTAGAATTTGTTGATGACTTGTAAATAATGTAACATCGGTATAAATCTTAGCCGTTGATTCATTGAAATTACCTGTCGAAATAAATCCATATCTTTTGGTTTTTCCTTCATCAACTCTTTCAATCACACATATTTTACTATGCACTTTTAGCCCTTTAATTCCAAAAATAAGGTCAATTCCTTCCATTTGCATTTGCTCTGCATACGAAATATTCGAAGCTTCATCAAATCTAGCCTGTAGCTCTATTTGTACTATTACTTTTTTTCCGTTTTTAGCGGCATTGATTAACGAACTAATTATTTGAGAATTCTTAGCCAAACGGTATAATGTAATCTTAATCGATGTAACTTTTGGATCTAAAGCTGCTTCTCGTAAAAACTTAGTTACGTACGAAAACGACTGATAGGGTGCATTTAGCAAATAATCTTTTTTTCCAATTTTTTCCAATATACTTCCTTCCATACTCAGTCCTGGAATTGGCAATGGTAAATTTCTTTTATATAACAAATCATGTCTTCCTAAATTAGGAAAATTCATGTAATCACGTCGATTATGATATCTTCCCCCAGGGATTATACTATCTGTGGAAATGATTTTCATTTTCTCGAGAAAAAACTGTAATGTATCTGGCTCAATTAATTGATCGTAAATAAAACGAACTGGCTCACCTATTCGTCTATCTTTTACTGATGTAGCTATTTTTTCAAGCATACTTTTACTCAAATCACTATCGATATCTAACTGTGCATCACGAGTAATTTTTATCATATGTGCAGAGACACTCTTGTAATCAAAAATGGTGAAAATGCTACTCAAATTATGTCTAATAACATCATCTATCAGAATAATATAATTTTTATCATCATGAGAAGGTAAAACAACAAATCTGTTTATGGTTTTAGGAATTTCGATTACAGCATATCTAACTTCTCCAGTATTGTTCATCTCTAAACGTACTGCCAAATAACCTAGGGTATCTTTTAAAACTGGAAACTCAGCTAAGTCATTTAATATGATAGTAACCAATTCTGGACTTAATTTCTCAATGAAAAAATTCTTTAAATATTCTTCCTGATCTTTTGTAATCTCATTTTCGGTAATAATAAAAATATTCTCTGTTTCAAGTTCAGCTTCAATATTGCTTAATATCCTTAAACTCTCTGATTGTTGCTGAATCACTATTTCGGTAATATCCTTAACTAATTGTTGAGCAGATATTCCTCCTAAGTATTTTTCGCCTGATATTCCTGAAAGACTTAATCTTCGGATAGCGGCAAAACGAACTCTAAAAAACTCATCTAAATTATTCGAAAAAATTCCTAAAAAACGTAATCTGTCTAAAAGTGGTACTGTAATATCAGCTGCTTCTTGTAATACTCTTGCGTTAAATGCCAGCCAACTTTTTTCTCTATCTATATATTTTTGTTCGTACACTGTATTCATTTTAAATCTTTAGGGAAAATGGTTTTTTGAGTTCTGCCTTTATCTATTTTGTCCCAACTTTCTGCTTCAAATTGTAATGATACAAAACCTGAAGTAGGCACATTGTCGATGAAAACATCCCCAAATTTATTAACAAAATTTGTAATAGCCTCGTTATGTCCGAAAAGAATAACACTTTCGAAAGTATTATTACACGATTTGATAACCTTTTCTAATTGTTTCTCATCAAAAGTATAAAGATCGTCTTTGTAAATAATACTTTCTATTGGATATGAAATATTTTGTGCAAAAATAAGTGCTGTTTCTACAGCCCTTGCAGCGGTACTACTCCACATCAAAAAGGTCTTAGGCAGAAAATTTGAAATATTAGCTGAAACGTTATGCGCATCATGAATTCCTTTTTTTACTAAAGGTCTGTCAAAATCTTTTAGAGGTGCTTCCCAACTTGATTTTGCATGTCTGATCAATATTAAATTTTTCATATTACGAATACTATTTGTTTATATGGTATTTAACCTTTTTGTCTTTACTGCATTTGTTAGTTCTTTTAATCATCATAAATTAAAAAAAAGAAGAATCATTTATGATTAAATCACAAAAACAGCCTTGAAAATTTAGCTACAATTTACAAAAGAATTCTATAAGGTCATCTCTTTTGTTGAATTTTTATATTTCTAATTTATTGTGATGAACTATTTATAACAAAAAATAATCTTAATAAATTCTTAAAAAAAAGTCACATAAATTTTAACATCCCATTTTGTCAATTACAAGTATTCTGAAGATTCTGCTTTTTTTAAATCTCATCTGTTTTTTTATAAGAAAAACATGTACTTAATCTATAATAAATGTATTTCGTCGATGTTTGAAATAAAAATCAAAAACACACAACTAACTAATTATGAGTGATTTAAATCAATGTTGAAAAATATTTTTCACCAATTTTTTGGTAAAAATTGCTTCTAAAAAAAAATGAAAAATAAAAAAACAAACCCCCTTTTTTTGATTTTTTTTAGTCAAAAATGTCCTTTCAACGAGTATTTGAGTCATTTGCAGGGAAAAAAAATCAATTAAAAACAGACTATATAACTTTGATTATGTTAAAAAAAATAAAATTTTCACAAACCATAAAGTTAAATATATGAAGGCCAGAAAAAGGAAAAATCAAACAGAAAGAATCTATTCGAAGGATTTTAATTCCTAAACACACCGAAATTATATTTAAATAAAATTACACTAGGATATCACTTTAGAGAAACTATTAATTTTTGAAATTAAAGATTATGAAAAAAATTACTTTATTAACTATTTTAGGATTATTCTTTTTTTCTTTTGGTTTATACGCTCAAGAAAAAAACATTCCGATTAGAATTGGGAATACACCTTACCAAAGTAAATCCACGGCCAAAAAAAGTGCTTTTGCAGCTCCTGCTGCAGTACAAGCATTAGCCGTAGCAGGATCTATAGATGTTGCTAATCCAACTGCTGGAAACAATGGATATACTGCTGATGGGTTAGTAAAAAACATATTAACTTCTGGCTGTTTGGTTGTGAGCAATGTTCGATTTGGCTACTACCAAAAAAGTGGAAGTAATTGGAACTGGAGTGATCATATTTGGTCTGGAACCGCTGGTGATAGACAATTAGGTTATTACAGCAAAGGCACTTCTACATTCCCAATTGATGAAGGGCTTTTAATCTCAACAGGAAAAATAAATTCTGCCATGGGGCCCAATTCCTTTGCAAATAAATCAGATGCAATGGTTAATAACGCAAGTGATCCAGACTTAACTAACATTTCTGGAGAAACAATGCATGATGCCGCCATCCTTGAATTCAATTTTATTCCTGATGGGAACCTTGTTGAATTTAAATTTGTATTTGCCTCTGAAGAATATCTTGAATATGTTCACACTGATTTTAATGATGCTTTTGGTTTTTTCTTAAGTGGGCCTGGAATCACTGGTTCTTATACTAATAATGCAGTAAACCTTGCTCAATTACCCAATAATGATGCTGTTACTATAAACAATATCCATTCTGCTGGGACTAATACGTACGGTACTTCTTTTCCTGCTCATAATGCAGCTTACTATGTAAATAATCCTGCTGGATCTACAGTTATGGAATTTGACGGATCTACAACTGTTCTTACTGCTACTTATGCAGTTACTCCTGGACAAACCTATAAAATAAAAATGGCTATTGCTGATGCATCTGATCAACTTTATGATGCAGGTGTATTTTTAAAAGCAAGAAGTTTTGCTACAAATACTTTAGTTATTACAAATCCTGCTCCAGTGTGTTCTCCTAATACGGTAAATCTTACTGCTCCTGCGATTACTGCAGGTAGTACGGCTGGATTAACTTATACTTATTGGCTAGACGCAGCAGCAACTATTCCTTATAACACTCCAACTGCCGCAACTGCAGGTACTTATTACATAAAAGGAAAAAATCTTGTATCTGGTTGTTCAGATACAAAACCAGTTGTTGTAACTGTTAGCAATGTTGTTGTAACTGAAGCTACTGCCTCACATCTTAATGTAAAATGTTTTGGAGCTTCAACTGGGGCAATTACTCTTAACAATGCTACAGGTGGTGTTGCTCCGTACACCTATTCTTGGAAGAAAAATGGAAGTCCTTTTGCAACTACTCAAAACCTAACTGGTTTAACCGTTGGCTCTTACGAAGTTACTGCAACTGATGTAAATGGCTGTAAAGGCATTAGTACTATTGCTATTACACAACCTACAACTGACTTAACTGTTACCTTAACATCAAAAACAAATGTACTTTGCAACAATGATGCTACAGGTGCAATTGATATAAATGTAACTGGTGGTACTGGCGCTTATACTTATAGTTGGACAAAAGACGGAAATACATTTGCTCCTGTTACTCAAGATTTAATAAATATTCTTTCTGGAATTTACATTGTGACCGTAACTGATGCTAATAGCTGTCAAAAACAACTTTCTGTAACTATCAATAGTGGAGATTCTACTAAACCAATCGTTAATCCATTACCTGCCGTTTCAACTATTAATTGTCCACAGACTCCAATATTTGCTGTTGCAACTGCTAGTGATAATAGTGGTACGGTAACATCACTGACCTTTGTAGACGTAAATACTCCCGGATCATGCCCTGGAACTTATTCGATAACCAGAACTTGGACTGCGAAAGATGCTTGTAATAATGTTTCTCTTCCTGTAAGTCAAACAATAAATATTGTAGATACTACTGCCCCAACTTGGACTACAACTCCAACTGCACTTGATGTAACATTGCAATGTAGCGATGCTACTGGTTTAACTACTGCACAAGCCAATGCTCCTGTAGCAACC
>NZ_JAJMOZ010000022.1:0-54691 GCF_020991525.1 Flavobacterium sp. EDS | reverse complement strand
AACATAAAGAGTTAAACGCAATCCCGATAGCTATCGGGAGCAAATGATTACGCAAAGGTTCGCAAAGTTTAATGGCTTTGCGAGCCTTTTTTTTCTTTGTGCTCTTTGTGGTGAAAATTATGATTGTTTTGTATTTAAACAGAGTCTTTGTGCCTCTGAGACTTCGAGAGAACGAAAGATTAATCCTAAGTCTGTGGAGTTATAAAAAATGAGATCTCATTTAAACCTTCAAAAGATATATAATTGATTTAAACTTGTTTTAAAATTTTTAATCCAGGCAGGATATCTTTCTTTTGACTATAAAAATACAGAGAATGAGCGCTCAGTCTTTTCTAATTAAAGCAATTAGTAGCAACTGCGGACCAAGAGTAATAAACATTGATAAAAACAGTTCTGATACTGTAGCGATCAAAGTATATAACGAACGTTGGTTCTCAAAGATTAAAATTCGACAGTGTAAATATCTCAACAATATTGTTAAACAGGATCATCGTTTTATCAAATGACGCATACAAAACGCATTAGGCTTTAAAAGTTTTGATTCAGCCAAACGAACCTTGAGTGGAATTGAAGTTGTGCATATGCTGAGAAAGAATCAGATGGTTAGTCCAGAGATAACTATGTTTAAATCATTCTGTAAATTGGCAGACTAACTTTTAAATTACTTAAATTCTTACATTTATTTCTGACAGATGCGACAGAACATTAAGCTTCATAATATCTGTCATTTTATTGACGTTAGTAGGATGGGTAATCTTCATTTTTGAACTCATAGGAATGTGACTTTAAGTGTCCCACTGTGACTATGTGTGTCTCTATGTGCCATCATTTGGCCAAAAAAAAATATTTTTTTGTACCTCGTTTTTTGAGGTACAAATGGGGTACAAATTTAAGCAAAATAAAACATAACAACTAAAAGAAAGGAAAAATAAAAACGAGTTAAAATATTGATTATTAATATTTTAACTCGTTTGTTTGTTGTTATTTTGCGTTATTTTGTCTTGCTACTTCCCGATGCAGAAATTAGCAAAGATATTCCCAAGCAACTCGTCATTAGAAACCTGACCAGTAATCAGTCCAAATTGATATAAAGCTTCACGTATATCGAGTGCCATAAGGTCGCTAGAAAGATTGGTTTCGAGGCCGTATTTTACTTTTTGAATTTCATCTAGTGCTTTAAGTAAAGAATCGTAATGACGTGTGTTTGTTACGATTGTTTCATTATTTCGTAAAGCTCCAGTATTAACAAAAGAAAGCAATTGATTTTTTAATTCATCAACACCAATATTCTCTTTAGCACTTAAAAATAGCTGTTTAAGGTTTAAAGTTTCAAGTTGTTTGCGAATATCTTGAAGTTCTTCTTCCGTAAGTTGGTCTATTTTATTACAAACAATTAAAATTTGTTTTAAAGGATATTTGTTTTTTATTTTCTCAATTTCAACTATAAACGAGTTACTCGAGGCTTTAAATTTCAAGCTATCCATTAAATAAATAACGAGTTGCGCTTGTTCAATTTTTTCGAAGGTTTTTTTGATTCCGATGCTTTCTACATAATCAACAGTTTCGCGAATCCCAGCAGTATCTATAAATCTAAAACCGATTCCACCAATAACCAATTCATCTTCGATAGTATCACGAGTTGTCCCGGCAATCTCCGAAACAATGGCACGTTCCTCGTTTAATAAAGAGTTCAATAAAGTCGATTTCCCAACATTAGGTTCTCCAACAATAGCAACAGGAATACCGTTCTTGATTACATTTCCAACAGCAAAAGAGTCGATCAAACGTTTCAATACAAATTCAATGCGATTCAGTAATTCATGAAACTGACTTCTGTCAGCAAATTCGACATCCTCTTCGGCAAAGTCCAATTCAAGTTCGATAAGCGAAGCAAAATTTAATAACTCCTCACGTAGTTTAGCAATTTCGTTGCTAAAGCCACCACGCATTTGCTGCATGGCAATTTGATGAGAAGCTTCATTGTCAGACGAGATTAAATCGGCTACAGCTTCGGCTTGGGATAAATCTAGTTTTCCATTTAAGAAAGCACGAAGAGTAAATTCACCAGGATCAGCCATTCGACATCCTTTGCGAAGCAATAATTGTATGATTTGTTGTTGGATATAAGTAGAACCGTGGCATGATATTTCGATAGTATTTTCGCCAGTGTAGGAGTTTGGACCTTTAAATACAGAAACCAAAACTTCATCAAGGGTTTTAGAATCATCTACAATATGACCTAGATGTAACGTATGAGTTTTCTGCTTAGTTAAATCCTTGTTTTTAATAGATTGAAAAACACCGTTACCAATTGTAATGGCATCGCTACCCGAAATTCGGATTATGGCTATTGCTCCAGCTCCCGAAGGTGTTGCTAGTGCTACTATAGAATCTTGATTTATCATGGTGCAAAGGTATAAAAAAAGGCTAGAAGTTCCGAAAGCAGTATTTGTATAAAAGGATATACTTTTTTATAGATAATGATGCTTGTTCTTATTTTAAATAGTGATGCTGGATATCTCACGAAAAGACACAAAGCTGTGAAAGTTAGATTTATTTTCTTTGCGACTTTGCGAGGAAATAATGAGACCAGATTGGTTAAAAAAAGATTGACTTAATGACATTGCTCAGCGCTTCAGGATTGTAATCGGAATGTGCTAGTCTCAAAAAGCGATGAAAGATGAATTCTAAGAATTGAGATAACATTGTAATTGAACATTGAGACTGACTACTGAAATGTCCTTCGGCTCCGCTCAGGATGACACTGTAAACTGAGACTGTAACTGAATACTAGAATTTAGTACTAACTTTAAGAAATTGTAAAATGTTAAATAACTGATAATTGTCATGTCGAAGAGATCGTTTTATGGTTAAATTTGAGAAACTAACATTTAATCTAAATAATGCGATGAAAAGAATATTATTCCCCACCGATTTCTCTGAAGTAGCTACAAATGCATTTGTGCATGCTTTAGAATTTGCAAAACAGGTTAAAGGCGAACTCATTTTACTACACACATTTGAGATTCCGGTTTATGATAGCCAGTTTTTTCCAGAGAATTTTGCCATTATATATAATTCATTAGAGTTGGCTAAATTCGAAATGTTTAAAGATGAAATTCCAAAACTGCGACAAATAGCTGCAGAACGTAAGCTCGATAATATTGTGATGAACCATCGTTTGATGGATGGTGATTTGGTTTACAATATGAAGAAAGCCATTAAAGAAGATAATATAGATTTTGTGGTAATGGGAACTTCGGGTATAGCAGGTTGGAATACTTTTTTCTTAGGAACCAATACCGATGCAGTGATATCAGGTGTTGAAGTGCCAATTTTATGTGTACCTGTAGAATCTAAATTTAATAAAGTAAAAACCATCGGATTCACAACGCGCTATCGTGAAAAAGATAAAAAAGAGCTTCGTAAAGTTTTGGCTATAGCCAAAAAAATGAATGCTAAAATTAAATGTCTGTATGTAAAAACGCAGAACTCTGATGTTACCGATGCAACAATTAAAGAATGGGAAAAAGATTTTAAAGAAGAGCCAGTTCAGTTTTTGGTGCTGCCATGTGAAGAAGTAAAAGAAACAATTCTAGATTTTGTTTTGTATAAAGACATCGATATACTAGCAATGATTGCTTATAAGCGAAGCTTCTTCGAAAGCTTGTTTAGTCCTAGTTTTACTAAAAAACTAACAAAGGATATTGCAATTCCTGTTTTGATTATGCACGAACAATAGCTTTCTGTGGCATTATAAATTTTCTCGCAAAGGCGCAGAGCAGTAAAAATTAAGTTTAAAGTTGTTTTCTTTGCGTTTTTGTGACTTTGCGAGAATAAATAAGTGCAAACTTTTAATTGAGGAAGAGAATGTAGTAGTGAGTAATATTCCTAGTATTTAAAGTAGTTATTTCGTTGCTGTAAACTTATATTTGTATTTAATATAATTTCTAAAAGGAATAATTACTTTAAATCAATGGAACAATATCAAAAAAACAGCAATAGTTATTTAGAGGCTTTAAATACAATCAACAAAAAATACAATAGCATTAGTTTATTACGACTTTTGAGTATTGTTTTGTGTTTTGTTTTAGGGTATTATTATATCAAGACAGATGCTTCAATATATCTTATTGTTGCAGTCTTGTCATTCCTGGGGTTTGTTGTTTTAATGCGTATTCATTCTGCTTTGTCTTTTCAAAAGAAATTTACCGAGGCACTTTTAAAAATAAATAAAAACGAGATTACTTTTCTAAAAAGAGAAAAACTACCTTTTGAAAATGGACAGGAGTTTATCGACTTCCATCATCCTTACGCATACGATTTAGATATTTTTGGAGACCATTCATTGTTTCAAAGTCTTAATAGAACAGGAACTTTTGTTGGAAAAAAGATATTAGCAAATCAGTTGTTGTATAATTTATCAAATAAAGAAATTGCTCAAAATCAAGAAGCAATACTTGAACTGAAATCGAAGTTAGATTGGCGTCAGGAATTTTTAGCACTTGCAATAATAGGACAAGATACTAAAGAAGCCTATCAGGCATTATTAAAATGGAAGGACAGCAAGAGTGCTCCATTTTCAAAAGTAATGTCAATATTGATGTATGTTTTGCCTGCTGTTTTTGGAGCATTGGTAATTGCGTATTTCGTAACATCGAATGTGGTGTTTATATCCTATCTGTCTTTTGCTTTTGTCTTAAATACAACAGTTTTTGGTATGTTTTTTAAAAGAATTCAAACAGAAATTGCCATGGCTGAAAATATTGATAAAATTATTAAGCAGTATGGTTTATTGGTTAAGGAAATTGAAAACGAAACGTTTAAGTCAGATAAATTAGTTGCTCTACAAAAGAAATTGGTTTATAAAAATGCGAAAGCCAGTGTTCATTTAAAACAATTATCGGAGTTGTTTTCAAATATGGATACAATCAATAATTTTGTAACCGCATTATTATTTAATGGAATTTTCTTGTTCAATATTCATGTTTTTAAAAATCTTTTAAATTGGAAAACGAATCACGCAGCTGTTTTAGAAGAATGGCTGGAAGTAATAGGTGAGTTTGAAATGCTGAACAGCTTAGCTAACTTTTCATATAATAATGATGATTTTGTATTCCCAGAGCTAAATATTGATTTTAAAATTGGTTTCTCTAATCTTAGTCACCCATTACTAAATCCTGAAACTAGAGTAGGAAATGAGGTGAAATTTTTCCCAGAATCGTTTATGATATTAACGGGGTCAAATATGTCGGGAAAAAGTACTTTTTTGCGCAGTTTAGGGATTAATATGGTTTTAGGAGGAATAGGTTCTGTGGTGTGCGCTAATAAGGCTACAATGCATCCGTTGCCAGTTTTGGTGTCTATGCGACTATCAGATTCTTTGTCAGATAGTGAATCCTACTTTTTTGCCGAAATAAAGCGTTTAAAACAAATCATGGATGCGTTAGAGGATAAACCTGCTTTTGTGCTCTTAGATGAGATTTTAAGAGGCACTAACTCAGATGACAAACGCAATGGAACTATCGAAGTAGTGAAAAAGATCATTGCAAAAAAAGCCATCGGAGCTATTGCAACTCACGATATCGAAGTATGCCTGACAACAAACGATTATCCAGATGTTTTAACAAACCAATGTTTTGAGGTTGAAATCAAAAATAACGAACTACATTTTGATTTTACGCTTCGTGAAGGTATCTGTAAAAATAAAAGTGCTACTTTCCTAATGCAAAAAATGGGCGTGATTTAGGGAGACGATAGACTTTTAGAATTTAGACTAGTAGATGTAAGACAAAAAGATTAAAATTATAATTTTAGAGTAAATACTATATTTATTTATAGCATGCTATTTTAATGATATGGTAGAGTAGGTAACTTTTTTATACACAACCTTGTGTTTGTAATAAAAACAAGGTTGTGTGTATATGTAGGTTTTGTGTGTTTTTTAACCTTAAATCAAGTTATTTGTTTGTTATTTTGATTTCATAACTATTCTTTCTAATGATTGAATTTTTTTATTTTGTTCAATTGTGTATAGTGTTAATTCTTCTATTTTTTGTAAAAGTTTCATTTGAAATTCTTTCATGTTTACTCCATTTTCTATCATTTCCTTTTCAGAAGCTACTTCAGGGAGGTGCTGATTGGTTTTTATGAATTTTTCTAAATCATTTAGGTTCATTAGTTTGTAATCATCTTTGAAAACAAAATCACATCCACTTAGCATATCAACTTTTATTTCTTGTGCCCTAATAGTACCACATACGTCTAGTTTGTATGTTGGTGTATATGTTCCAATTCCTATATTTCCGCCATTTGGGGCAAGTAATATATTTTGTTGAGAAGTTCCTGGTTTAACACTTTGTATGTAACCTGCAGAATATTTATCATCATACCCCATATAAATGAATTGATTCGCTATCGAGCTTTTTAGTTTTAGGGTGCCAATTTCATAACCTGCTAATGAAGAACCTACTATTTCCAATTTAGTGCTAGGATTATCAGTCCCAATTCCGATGTTCCCACCAGATTGTAAAAATAGAGGAGAGATTATTCCTGTTTCATTAAATGAAAGTCCCCCTTTTTTTGGATTAATATCCCAAACTTTAGTATCACTTTTGAAAATGAGACCTCCATCAATTACGCCAATTTGACCTGCCACAGTTAATGTTTGAGTTGGATTAACAAGACCAATTCCTATATTCCCTCCATTTGGGGCAAGTAATATATTTTGTTGTGAGGTTCCTGGTTTAACACTTTGTATGTAACCTGCAGAATATTTATCATCATACCCCATATAAATGAATTGATTCGCTATCGAGCTTTTTAGTTTTAGGGTACCAATGTCATGACCTGCTAATGAAGAACCTACTATTTCAAGTTTAGAGTTTGGATTGTTAGTTCCGATCCCAATGTTTCCTCCAGATTGTAGGAATAGACGCGTAGAGGTTCCTGTTTCATTAAATGAAAGATCATTATTATTTGAGGTTATGTCCCAAATTTTATTGTCTTTTTTAAACATGACACCTCCATTATTTGTACCAATTAAACCTTCCACAGTTAATTTTCTATCAGGATTAGTTAAACCGATTCCAATATTTCCACCTTGTGGAGCTAATAATATATTTTGTTGAGAAGTTCCAGGTTTTACACTTTGAATGTAGCCTGCAGAATAATTATCGTCATATCCTATATAGAGAAACTGATTTGCTATTGCGCTCTTTAATTTTAATGTACCAACTTGGTGAACAGCTTGTGAAGATCCAACAATTTCAAGTTTAGTACTTGGTGGTTCGGTTGTTCCTATTCCTACATTTGATGAAGTTGTTGTTCCATTCCATTGAGCATTCATAACTAAAACGGAGTTTAATAAAAGCAGGGTAATTAGTTCTTTTTTCATAATGATTTTAAGAGGTTATTTTTTTTACAATATTAAGATTATTCTGATGTTTAACAAGTGTTATTTATTATTTATAATAAAAGAATTTGCTAAATATAATTATACCTTCTATTTCGTAAGTTTTCAAGAAACAAAGGCTATTGTACTAATCTGAGATGAAGGGGTATACAAACTTGTCTTTTGGCTAAGTCGGGAATATTTGCAAGAAGCTCGATATGGTTTAAAGTACTTTTTTTGGAGATTTTTAGATACTATTACCTATTGATGTTTTTTTGTGAAAGAGCTCTCTAAACAAAATAAAAAAACCGCAGTTTCAAAAGAAGCGGCGGTTTTTTAAGTATAAAAATGGTTGGTTAATAGCGTAATTGTTATGCAATAATAAGTATTATATTTGAATATCAAAAATCTAATATAACAAAAACATAATTAAATGTTAACTGTTTAGCATTACCGGCATCACCAACATGGTTACGGTTTCCCCATCTTCTAAACCATCTACAGGAGTCAGGATCCCTGCTCTGTTTGGTAAAGACATTTCAAGCATGATCATATCCGATTGTAAGTTGGTCAACATTTCAGTAAGGAAACGGGAGTTAAACCCAATTTGCAAGTCATCACCTTGGTAATCACAAGTCAATCTTTCCTCGGCTTTGTTTGAGTAATCAATATCCTCGGCAGAAACATTTAATTCTGCACCAGCGATTTTCAAACGAATTTGGTGTGTAGTTTTGTTAGAGAAAATCGCCACACGACGTACTGAACTTAAAAATAAAGAACGGTCAATCATTAATTTGTTTGGATTCTCTTTTGGAATTACAGCTTCATAATTTGGATATTTCCCATCAATTAAACGACACATCAAGATGTAGTTGTCGAATGAGAAAGTAGCATTAGAGTCGTTGTATTCAATTTTTACTTCAGCATCAGAAGTTCCTAAGATACTTTTTAAAATATTCAAAGGTTTCTTTGGCATAATAAAATCAGCAACTTGAGATGCTTTTACATCTGTACGAGCATATTTTACTAATTTATGAGCATCTGTAGCAACGAATATTAATCCTTCTGGCGAAAACTGGAAGAATACTCCTGACATAACAGGACGTAGATCGTCGTTACCAGCAGCAAATATCGTTTTGCTAATAGCAGTTGCCAAAACATCCGAAGGTACAAGAGTAACTGAAGGATCTTCTAAGTTTACAGATTTTGGGAATTCTTCTCCAGCCGCATATGCTAAGGCATATTTACCTGAGTTAGAACTAATTTCTACAGTGTTATTGTCTTCAATTGTAAAAGTTAAAGGTTGTTCTGGAAATGTTTTAAGGATTTCGAGTAATAATTTTGCAGGTATTGCAACACTTCCTTTGCTTGTAGAATCAATCGCTAAAGTTGCAGACATCGTCGTTTCAAGATCCGATGAAGAAACTGTTAATTCATTATTGTCTAATTCAAATAGAAAGTTGTCTAAAATAGGTAACGTATTGTTACTATTGATTACACTACCTAAAACTTGTAATTGCTTTAATAAGTACGAACTCGATACTATAAATTTCATCTCTTTTGTTTTATTTTTTGGTATATATTTTAGCTTGATTAATGACTAGAATACATTTTTACAAATATATCGTAAACAATTCTAGTATCCCAAATTTTTTATTAACATCTACTTGCTGTATTTTCTTTTGCGAAGGAAAGTAAATGCAAGTCCAAAGACCAATAAAATTAGAATTGGTAGTCCGATAGTTATGAATTGCGTAATGCTGTACTCTTGATAAACTTTTTCCTTGTCCAATAAAGGTAAGTTCAGATCCTTACTTCTAATGTTAATAAGTCCTGTGTCATCCAGCAAATAATTAACGCAATTCATTAAGAAATCTTTGTTGTCATACAAATTTCCTGAACGCTGATCGTAACCTAATTCTACAGGAGTTAAATTTTTGTCCAATTGATTGCGAACTAAATCACCATCAGAAATCACGATCATTTTGGTCGCTTTACCTTTAGCCTGAAAAGTTTTTTGTTCAAAAGGGAGAACACGATTTTCATACATCGAATGGAAATCTCCTTCTAGTAAAACTGATAAAGGAATATTTCCTTTGTTTAAATAATCATTAGGAGAAGTCTCTTCAGTAACAATATTCAGGTTGATTTCGGCAGGAGTACCAATTTTTTTAGAATAAGGTGATGATTGCAAAAGCACCGTTTTTTTAATGCCATTTTTTAAGGTATCGATTGGGTTTGCAAAGTCAAATTTGATTCCTCCTAAATTTTTTACAATTGGATGTTTGCTTTCCGGATAAACCTGAGGCGCATATTTCCAATTAAATTGTTGGTATTGAGTAGCGCTTCCTTGTTCTCCAGAAGCTAGTTTAATTGGGCTTCCACGTTCGTCTTTTACCAAATCAGGAGTAATTCTGAAGCCGTATTTAAAGAACATATCATTAAGATTCAAATCTCTTGGAAAAGCCAGCGTTGCACCAGATTGATTGTATAAACTGTCCATTTCGGCATTTACCTGATCGACAAGCCACAATGTTTTTCCACCATTAATGATAAACTGATCCAAAACTTGTTTTTCACTATCTGTAAAAGCTTCGGTAGGTTTAGCAATAATAGCCAAATCATATTTTTTTAAGGCATCTAAAGTACCAATAGGATTTTTTGCAACAGAGTCTAAGGTAAACGGTCCAATATGATAGCTTTCGCGAATTTGCATCAGGAATTTCGCCATGAAAATCTCTTTCATTTCACCATTTCCTTTTATGATTGCAACCTTTTTTTGTTTTTCTTTCGTGATTTTATTTAATGCATCAGCAATCGAATATTCTAAATGCTGCACGGAGCCAATTACTTTTTGAGTGGTCGAAGCACCCATTTGGTTTTTTAATAAAGGAATATTAACTTCTCTATTGTCGTATGTTGCAATTGCCCACGGAAAAACCATAGCTTGCGATTGTTTTCCTTTGTCATCAACAGTTATATTTATAGGAGTAAGCCCTTTTCGATATAATTCTTTAATCATATCCATACTTTCGTCTTCGTTCTCCATAGGATTTACAAATTCAAAATATATGTTTTTGTTATAGGCTTGAAACTCTTCTAGTAATTGTTGCGTTTCTTGTTGTAAACGTTTAAACTCAGGAGGTAAATCACCTTGCATATAAATTTTTACAGACAGCGGATTGTGAACCTGTTTTACGATATTTAATGAAGTTGGCGATAAAGTATATCGTTTGTCATTGGTTAAATCAAAGCGATGAAAGATAAAAGTGCCAGCAATATTCAACGCAATTAAAATCGCAATTGTAATCAGTAACGTTTTTATGTTTTTTTGAGAAGAGGTTTTCATTACGATTTAAAAGATTTTAGTTGATATACAGTAAACGAAAGAAAAAGTACCGTTATACTTGAAAAATAAATTACATCGCGTGTATCAATTACACCTCGGCTCATGCTTTTAAAATGATTTTGCATTCCTAATGACGAAATAAAACTCATAGAACTAGGAACAATAGAAGATAAACCTTCGAAACCAAAATAGAAAAGGAAGCATAAAAAGACTGCTATAATAAAAGCTACGATTTGATTCTCGGATAAAGTAGAAGTAAAAACTCCAATAGCAGTATAGGCTGCAATCAGGAATAATAATCCAAAATAAGAACCAATTGTGCTTCCCATGTCGATATTGCCTTCAGGTAATCCTAAATTTGAAATTACTTTTATGTATATGAAAGTTGGAATAATTGCCATTATGATTAAAAGCAACGAACCAATAAATTTTCCGTTTACAATTTGCCAAATACTTAATGGTTTTGTCAGCAACAATTCGATTGTACCTTGTTTCTTTTCATCAGAGAAACTACGCATGGTAACTGCAGGAATTAAAAAAGTTAAAATCCATGGTGCCAATGTAAAAAACGGAGTAAGATCTGCAAAACCTGTATTCAGGATGTTGTATTCTCCTTGAAAAACCCACAGAAATAAGCCATTGCTAATCAGGAAAATGGCAATGACTAAATAGCCAATGGGAGACCCGAAAAAAGATTTTATTTCTCTTAAAACAATTGATTTCATTTATTTTTTGTTTAATCGTTGATTTGGTTTATTTTTTTTGTTTCAGGTTTCAGGTTCTGTGTGTTAACTTGAAACTTGAAACTAATTTTAAACTTGAAACTAGTTCAGACTTACCAGTTTATCAACACTCCACGCTTCTGGTTTAGCATTGAATAAGGTTTTAGTAAATGTCCAAACGGTATTAAAAAGTTCAGATTGTCGATAGTTTTCCAAGTCAGCTTCGGTTTCCCAATAGCTATAAGTAAAAAATATATTTTTATTGTCTTTATCTTGGTACAATTCTAAAAAACGATTTCCGGGAGCATTTCGTATTTTGTCTTTCACACCATCAAAATTTTCCATGAAAGCAGGGATTTTATCTTCGTGGAAACTCATTTTTACTATTCGAACAAACATTTTTATAATTTTAGATTTTAGTCCCGAAAGCTGTCAGGGTAAATTTTATATTGAGAAATGGCTTATGTGCGCGCAAAAATACCAAATTAGATTGTTCTTTTTATTATAAAAAAAATAATGCTTTCTTAAATTTTATCATTTTGAAGAAGTAGGTATCCTACTTGTAGTCACAATACTTAAATATTAGATATGATTTATTAATGGAATTTTATAGTGATCACATCTCTATAATTTAAACCTAAAAGACTGTTTGCAGAACCTACTTTTGAAGGATTGCTTCTAAAAATAGCAATTTCCAGAAACCCCGCTTCATTAAAAATAGCGAGTTTCTCACCTTCATAGGTTTTTATGGGGTATTTGTCTGAACTGGCTATCGCCGAATAATTAGGCAGAATGGTTTTGATGCTTTTTGGTTTCATCACAATCTCATACGGACGGCCTCTTGCTATTTTTAAAAAGTGCTTCTTAGAAATGTTTGTTACAACGTTTCCAAAATGATCAATATAAATTATATATCCTTTAATCGAATTCCCATCGCTGGCAACGACAGCCTGCAGCTCCGTAACTTCCTTAATTGCTGGGATTTCTTTACCAATAACATTTAGTAAACCGCCTTTGGCAATATGGCAGGCAACTTGTATAAAAATATCTAGATCTGTTGACTCCACAGGAAAACGATCGTGAATATTAATAGCAACAATTTTTTGAGGAACAATCTTTTGCGTAAGCATACTTAATATACCATTATCGGCACAAATAAAGTAATGATCGTTCCATTGCATAGCAATATGTTGGTTCTCTTTATTGCGTTCGATATCGACACCAATAAGATGTACCGTTCCTTTTGGAAAGCTAAAATACGATGAGCCAATTATATAACTTGCTTCAGTAGCGTTAAATGGATCGATGTCATGCGAAATATCTACAATTGTAGCTTCGGAATATTCGGATAAAATTTTCCCTTTCAGCGCGCCTACAAAGTGGTCTTTTAAGCCGTAATCGGTAGTAAGGGTAATTATTGACATCATTTTGTTTATAACTATTGATAGTATTTAAATCTAATTTTTATTAAATTTGAGATATGCAAAGCTAATAATAGTAAACGCAAAAATGAAAGAAGAAAAGACAAAATATATTTTTAAATAATTAAAAGTTACGATAGTCTTGGTTTTTAGTTTGTAAAGCGAAAATAAGAATAGTTTCAATGTTTAGTTGCAGCACTCAGTTTGTAAAATTGAGTATTTTAGATTATGAAAATAAATTAAGATTTCACAGAGATCATAAACTACGACTGAAGCTAAGTATTGAAATTGAACACTGAAACTGAATACTGCGACTAAAAAATACCGTGACTAAAAACTAAAAAGAAACACCCGACAGCCAATTGATTTATAAAAAAAATTAATTTTAATTTAAAACTACCTCATTTGAACGAAAGAATAATCGAGCTCATAGACATCGCTCCAAAAGACTTTTGGGGCGCTCAAGACACTCATCTTGAAATAATCAAAAAGTACTACCCAAAGCTTAAAATAGTAGCAAGAGGGACTACCTTAAAAGCGTTCGGCGAAAAAGAAGTCTTAGATGAATTCGAAAAAAGATTTCAAAGATTAATGGTTCATTTTACCCGATATAATAATATTGACGATAATGTTATTGAACGTGTGATTATGAGTGACGGTCAGGATGAAAAAAAAGCATACGACCATGACAAAATATTAGTTCATGGAGTTGCAGGTAAAATCATTAAAGCCATGACTCCCAATCAGCAGTTATTAGTTGATACCATTAAAAAGAATGATATGGTATTTGCTGTAGGTCCAGCGGGAACCGGAAAAACGTATACAGGTGTGGCAATGGCTGTAAAAGCACTTAAAGATAAAGAAGTAAAAAGGATCATACTTACACGACCAGCGGTAGAAGCAGGGGAAAACCTTGGTTTTTTACCAGGCGATATGAAAGAAAAATTAGATCCATACATGCAGCCTCTTTATGATGCTTTGCGCGATATGTTGCCAAATGAAAAACTCGAAGATTATATCTTAAAAGGAATTATTCAGATTGCGCCATTGGCATTTATGCGTGGGCGTACACTTGATAATGCTTTCGTAATTTTGGATGAAGCACAGAACACAACACATTCACAGATGAAAATGTTCCTGACCCGTATGGGGAAAAATGCCAAATTCATGATTACAGGTGATCCTGGTCAAGTCGATTTGCCAAGAAGGACTATTTCTGGGCTTAAAGAAGCGATATTGGTACTTAAAGATGTTGAGGGCATTGGAATTATTTATCTTGATGATAAAGACATTGTGCGCCACCGATTGGTAAAAAAAGTAATCGATGCTTACAAACAAATAGAAAACAACGATTAAAACAGTCAAATGGTTTTAGTAAAATATCAAATGTAAATCGTAAAATGTGTTTTGATATTTAAAGATATTCGTTTTACACAAATCTTTTTAGAGAGTTGTGTAAAACGAATGTTTTTTTTACGACTTCGTTAATTTGTGTTAAAGAAATAGTAAAGTTTAACTTATTTCTTTCAGATTTCTCAAATTTCTTTGCTTGCCAGTTTTCAAAGCAATAAATTTGTAAATCATAAATATTTGATACTTAATATGAATTCAGAATCTAAAAAAATTAAAGTAATAATTACCGATTTAGATGGTACATTACTTAATCCAGAACATAAAATTTCTTCTTATACAAAATCTGTTTTTCAAGAACTTTACAATCAAAATTATCTAATAATTGTAGCCACAGGACGTCATCATCTTGATGCGTTTGGAATTATTAATACATTAGAAATTCCAGTTTATTTGGTAAGTTCTAATGGAGCACGCATTCATTCGCCAGAGAAAAAAGAACTTTTTGCTTTTGATATAGAAAGTGAAGTGGTAAAATCAGCTTTGAGTGCAGATATCGATCCAGAAATTACCACCGTTTTGTTTAAAGAAGACGTTTGGCTTACTAACAGATTGAGCGAAAAACTAAATGCCTTTCAAGCAGATTTAGTTTATCATCCTGAGTTGGTTGACTACTCAAAATTGGAAGACTACAGTGCTATAAAAATATTCTTCACACATGATAACCATGAAAAATTGGTTGCTTTAAAAGATGTGATCTTAAGTACAAATTCTGACAAGTTACATCATGCTTTTAGTTTACCAAACTGCCTTGAGTTTATGGATAAATCTGTAGATAAAAGTGTAGCAATTGCTAAAGTTTTAGAAATAGAAAATGTAACTTTTGAAGAAGCAATTTCTTTTGGAGATGGTTTTAACGATTTAAAAATGTTATCATCTACAGGAAAAGCACTAATTATGGGGAATGCTCCACAAAATTTAAAAAATGAGTTGCCAGATCTTGAAGTTATTGCAACAAATAGAGAAGATGGTGTAGCTAAATATTTATCTGAAAATGTCTTAGGTAAAGTTCCGGTTACAATTTAGAATATAAAGAGAATAAACCTTTAATTAAACCGCAAAGTCTGTATTTAGTCTCTTTGCGGTTTTTTTGTGCTTATAACTGACGGGATTAAAGGATTTCAAAGCTTTGCGACCTCTGCGTATCTCGATAGTTATTTAAATTGCGCACTTTTTTTAGCCACAGATTATTAAGATTAAAAAGATTCTATCTCTTTACGAACTCTTTGGTGTTAAAAAATATGAGATTGTACCTGACCTCAATCCAAATTGATTTACTATTTCATGCTATTTGATTAGCTGAACAAAACCAATGATTTTATCGGTTGTTATTTCTAAGATATTTCGAAGTTCTTGGGGTAGATTATATTCTTTTTGAATATCTGGAAACGATTGAAATATTAGTTAGCTTAAAAATTCGATGCAATACTTATAAATAAATATATTCCTATATATTGCAACTGTTTTGTTAGTTTTTTTTATGAAAAATAGTACAAAATAATTTGTTTATTTCATTCGTAGTCATATATTCGTATAAAATTGATTACAAATACTCATTATCTTCCTATAAGAAGTAAATCAAAAAAGTACTTTAAGTACAAAAAGAGGTATTCTAAAATCAGTTTAGAACACCTCTTTTTCTGTTTATACTAGTCAGACAGCAGAGAGAGGATTCTAAAAAACAATTTTCAACAATTTTAACAATTTATATTATGGCATTTAAAGCAATTTTAGAGTTTGAGGGAAACGAGTACCAAGTATTATTCTCGAAAGTAGATATGATAAGACATACTGATGGTAAAGGAGCAGTTTCATCTGAAATAAAAGGAGGCAGATTAAATTTAAAAGTAAAATCTACAGACAACACTACTGTTATTGAGCAGGCAGTAAACAGTCAGCACAAACCAGTAAATGGAAAAGTAAAGTATTTTAAAGCTGATTCTGAGCAAGTAATGAAAGAACTTTCTTTTGAAAATGCTTTTATTGTATTCTTCAGTGAGCAATTAGATGCTTTGGCAGAAACTCCAATGACTACTGAAATTACTTTCTCAGCAGAGAAAATTACATTAGGAAACGCAACATTAGATAACAATTGGGCAAGAGTTTAATTTTTATTATTTAATAAAGGTGGCATCTTGTGCTGCTTTTATTTTGCTTTCTAAATCACTATAATCATTTCTAATGATTATAGTGATTACTTATTTCAATCTTATTACTAGCCTAAAAGACCATGATACAGGAAAAAATTATATTCGGAGTTGACAGAAAAGAAGTTTCTCATTTTACTTCTATCGAAGTCGTGCAAAGCATCAACAATCATCATAAATTCACAATAAAAGTACCTCACTCAGTAATTGAACAACCTAGAGCTTTTACTATGGAAAATGCTCAGAATTGGCTGGGCAAAACGGTACATATTGCTTTAGAGAGAAAAAACAACTTTCTAGGAATAGTAACCAATATTCAATATGCTCAAGAATTAGGTCATGTGGGAAGCCAAATTATTATTTCGGGTTATTCTAAAACCATACTTCTTGAATCGGGAGCAAAACTCAATTCTTGGGAAGATACCAACTTACAAGATATTATTGAGGAAGTAATAAAAACAGCAACAGGCGAGCAATTGCAAAACGATATAAAACCTGAGTTCAGCAGTAATTTAGGCTATCAAACCCAATATCTCGAAACCGATTTTCAATTCATACAACGCTTAGCCAAGCAATACAACGAATGGTTGTATTATGATGGAGAAAAAATATTTTTTGGCAAACCAAATGCCAGTATGGAATTTACGAAACTCGTTTACAACAAAGATCTTTATAATCTAAATATTTCTGTTCAGGCAATTCCTAATCAATTTGAAGCATTTACATATAACGAAGATATTGACAAACTGTACCAAGCCAAGACCAGAGACCAAATAGAAGGGTTTCCAAAGTTGGGTACTGATGCTATAACTGCTTCTCAAAAACTATATGCTACATCCTCATTAGAATATGGCAGAATAGCCACTGGTGACGATATGTATTTGCAAACCATACTGCAAAACCGTCAGCAAAGTGCCGCAGCAGAATCTAATTTTATAACCGCCACTAGTCGAAACAGAAGCTTACGAATAGGCATGAGCATTAGTATAGATGCCATGCAGGTAAAAGACAAATTAACGGCATTTACCAGCGGACAAGATATTAATAAAATCAACTACGAAACTAATCAAGTAGGGATCTATATCATAACCGAAATAACACATAAAGCCAGTGACATAGGCGAGTACGAAAACACTTTTAAAGCCCTACCTGCCAAAATACGCAAATTACCAGAGCCCAACATTACTTTTCCTATAGCTCAAATGCAACAAGCTGAAGTAGTAGCGAATGACGATCCAAAAGGACAAGGCAGAATACGTGTAAAGATGCTATGGCAAGCCACCAAACAACAGCGCACACCATGGTTACGCGTAATGACACCCGATGCAGGAACCAGTGGCGAGGTTAGCACCAACCGAGGAATGGTTTTTATTCCCGAAGTAGGCGACCAGGTTATGCTTGGTTTTCGCTATAACGATCCCAACAGACCATTTGTAATTGGTAGTTTGTTTAATGGAAAGATTGGTGCTGGCGGTCAAGCCGATAATAATATTAAAAGTATTTATACTAGAACTGGAAGTACCATAACCTTTGATGAGGGTGCCAGCAGTATATTGGTAAAAGACCCCTCCGGCAACACATGGTTTATGGATGGGAATGGCAATATTAATGTTACTGCACCAAAGAATATTACAATGCAGGCAGGAGAGGATTTTATTGTTAACGCAGGAAAAAATGTAAAAATTGATGCAGGAGAAAATATGGATTGCGATGCAGGAAAAAATATTTCTCAAACAGCAGCTAATGATTTAACCCAAACAGCAATGGGTGATATTACTGAAGGTTCAGACAATAGAAAAGAAATGGTTGATAAAGACTTTATGCGTCAGTCAGACATTTCTGATGTAGTAGCTTCTGAGGTTACTGTTTTTAGCAATAAAGAAAATTTAACCCTGCAAAGCGGTAAGACGGTTGAAGTTAATAGTGCAGAAAAATCTAAAATGTTTTAATTATGGCAATCTACAAAATTTCTAAAAACAGAAAAGTGATGGTTAAAAACAACTATAATTTAGTAGTTGGTGGTAAATTAACAAAAATCACAAATCAATTTAATATCGAAGCTACAACAGGGAACCTTACTTTAATTTCGAATAAAAAGATAACAGCAGATGGCAACAAACATTAGTTTTGGCAATTATACGCCACCAGATAAAACGGTACCGGGTATAGATGAATTGACCTTAGCAGTACTATTTGATGGTACCTTAAACAACCAGCGTAATACCTACATTAGGAAAGAAAAAGAAAAAAAGAAAAAAGGAGATTTATATGATAAAGAGGCGGTAAAAGATGATCCTTGGGGGATAGACAAAGGCAGTTATGACAATGATTATTCTAATGTAGCCAGAATGCAGGAATATTACTCATTAGGAAAAGATAAGGCATTATATGTTGAAGGTATAGGTACTCTGGATGGAGATACCGATACTGTTGCAGGGTATCTTACAGGAACAGGCGAAACAGGCATAAGAGCAAAAGTGCGTTCGGGTTGCGAAAAAGTTTTTGAAAAGGTATCTAAAGTTAAGAACCCAAAAGTAAATTTAGTTTTAGATGTCTTTGGTTTTAGCCGTGGCGCAGCAGCGGCAAGAGCTTTTATTAATGAAATCACCAAAGAGAGGTACAGTGCCACTAAGGTGTGGAATGCGGAGCAAAAAAAATACAAATACTATGATCTGGATTTAAAACAAGTCGAGAAAGAACAGTTGCCCAAACGAGGTCATTTGGGTCTGTTATTCGAGAAAATGAAAATTGAAATCAATGTCTTGGAAATTCGATTCGTAGGGTTATATGACACTGTTTCGTCCTATGGAGTCAATTTTAACGACGATACAAAAGCTAAAGATGATGTTAAGGAAATTAATTTGAAGGCAATAAATAATCGTGCTGTCAAAAATGTAGTGCAAATAGCAGCTGGTCATGAATGGCGCAAAAACTTTAACCTTACCAATATTAATAGTGCCACAACTAGAGGTATTCAATACACATTACCCGGCTGTCACTGTGATATAGGAGGGGCTTATGAAAATGGAAATTATGAGCAGAAGCATTTGGTAAAAATGGATAAAGAAGGCATAGCTACACTAAAAAAATATGGGGCTGCAAGTAAACAATTTGAATATTTTAAAGAAAAATACAAAAAAGAGTTGGTAGAGAGTGGCTGGTATAAACCAGATCAGTTAAAATATATAATGACTACAGACAATCATAACATTATATACAAAGGCACTCGCTATGTAGATCAGAGATACAGTTTTCTTTCCTTACATTTTATGTGTGGGTTTGCCACAGAAAAAGGGGCAGGATTTAATATAAGCGGCTTAAAAGAAGAATTTGAAATACCTAAAAAAGCAGGAGATAAAGAGCATATTTTGAACTATGTAAAAAAGAAGCTGGAAGCGTACATACAGGCTGTAAAAGATACCGAAGATTACACACAGATTATATCTTATCAAAATTATCTTGATTTTGCCAATGAAAAAATACTCATTAACAGCAACCTGCATTGGTCGGCCACAGACAAAACGGGTCATGAACCAAGAGCGAATAATATAAGAACAGTAATAGATGGATAATCCTAGAAAACAACTAATCAATATTATACTCCTAAGTATTTTGAGTATAAACCTAACCTCTTGCCAATATTTTACCATGAAAGAATATAAATACGATGCTTATGCCAGTTGCGATGATGAATATCCTATTACTGCTTATTCCAGCTCTTTTCACACCCTTAATAGCTTTTTACCACTTGTAGGGCCTACTGGTAAATTAATAGGTACTTGGGGTTCAGGAGGTGCTGATGTAGTAGGGGATGGTTTTAATGAAGTGCCTAAAGATTTGAGAATTCATTTTTATTCAGATACTGAAGATAAATTTTATGAGAGCACTTTTGATTTGCCGTCCGAAGAAATAGAAAAAATGCTACAAGAAGAAAGTACAGACCCATCTAATCAAGGTAAAACCTTTGATGACTCGCAATCCGGCAGAAAATTAAAATATATGAAGTATGACCAGATCATTGCAGGTGTTTCTTTAGGAGGAGAAGTTACCGTTTGGATGGCAGGTATGAGAGAGCAAAAACTAATAGCGACCTATTATGCAAAAGAAGTGCCAAATGTAAAATGGGAGAACATATCTGAATACGGCTCTCGCGAAAAAAGAATCAAGTATAATATGAGTACGGGGTTGTCAGAAAAAGTAAAACAAGAAATAAAAAGCAACGCATTGCCCTATACATTATGGCAAACGTATAAAGAAAAATATAATTGGGCATTTAGGCTAATAGATACCAATGGAGAGCAATTAAATGAGATTTATTTTAGAATGATCAATGCGGAAGAAGAAAGTGTGTATAGCAACAATCCTTTATTAAATAATGATCCTCCTCAGTCTAGGGCTATTCCTTATTTTGTTGAGCTCAGATGGCAAGATGCATCTAGACAAAAATATATTGGTAGAGTTATGTTGCGTGAAGACATTATATATTATTTAAATAGATATCATTCTGAAATAATTAAGGATAAAAACCCACAAGATTTTCAAGAAGAAGAAATATTTAAAGCGTTTAATAGCTTGGATAAAAGTAAACCCATCGAAATCTTATTTAAAGTTAACGGTTCTAATAAAGAATGTAAGGTAATAGTAAAACAAGAAAGTAAAGAAATCCCGCTAACCAAAATATTTGTCAGGGTTTTTGAGGATTAATTACGGAGTTTATTTACTCGACCATGAAATTTTAGGCAAAACAAGAAAAAAGCACCCAGCTCATGAAAAAAACAATGCTTTTATTGCTTTTAGCAATAACAATAAATTCATGTATGGAAAAAAAGTATGAGTGGTCAGCAAGTATTTCTTCACCAAGAGAATATCCTGTAGAAGTTTACACAGGAGCAGCAGGAGGTTATTTTTTTAGCCAAATGGGAGGATTTAGCAACACTGGTTGGGGAGGTGGAGGTAGTGTAGATTTTATAAAAGCACCCTTGCCTGATAAGCTCGATATGACATGGTTGTCGTATGTAGATGATAAATTTTATACAGGGGAATGGAAACTCCCTACAGAAAAAATACAACAGCTATTTGATGAGGGTTTTTATGCTAAAAGAGGAGAAGAAGGAGTAACAGAACCTTATAAATATATAAAAATTGGCTTTGCTCCAAAAGGAATGGTAGTAGTTTGGGTTGCCGGAAATGGAAGACAAGTTGAAGTAGCTCGATTTCAGGCTCATGAAACGACTATAAACCCGAAACTCATCAGTAAAGACGAGAAGTATATGTTTGAAAAGGATTATACGAAAGATATGTTGACTTACGATGGTACTATATCTAAAGACGTTCGAGAACAGATTAAGCAATATGGTTACCCTTCACCAGAGGTTTATGAGGAGTATCGTGAAAAATACAACTGGAAACCAAAAGTAATCTTACCCGAAGGCAGTAAAATAACCTCAATGTATATTAAAATGTGTAACGGAGAAATTGAAAATCCGTATGATAGACCAATAGAGCTAAAAAATAGAGCAATTCCTTTTTCTTTTGAAATATTCTGGTCTGTAGGCAGTGGCAAACAAGAACAAGAGTTTGTTTCTAGAATAGCTTTTACGCACGATAAAGAATATTGGGCAAAGTATCTTGAAAGTGGAGAGGATGAAATTCCGGTAGATTTTGATAAAAATCAAATTAGAAAATTGTTTAAAGAAGATCTGGATAAAAATAAGGCTACAGAAATGGTTATAAAAATTGATCCAACAAAAGGAGATGATGATAAATGGGTAACTAATTTTTATGTAGAGCAATTTGAGAAAACATATAATTTAAACCAAATCTGTCAAGATTCGGGTAAATACGAATAGTTATGAGCGTTATATTTGGAAATTATACTCCACCTAAAAAAAAAGACAAAGTTACGGAACTAACCATCGGCATTTTTTCTGATGTCAAATAAAACACAGACCGATAATGATAAAAAAAACAATGCTTTTATTGCTTTTAGCAATCACAATAAATTCATGTATGAAAAAAAAGTATGAGTGGTCAGCAAGTATTTCTGCACCAAGAGAATATCCTGTAGAAGTGTACACAGGAGCAGTTGGAGGTTATTTTTTTAGCCAAATGGGAGGATTTAGTAACACTGGTTGGGGTGGCGGAGTAGGCGATAACAACATAAAGGCTGCTTTACCCGAGAATCTCGATATGACATGGTTGTCGTATGTCGATAATAAATTTTATACTGGTGAGTGGAAACTCCCTACAGAAAAAATAAAAAAACTCTTTGACGAGGGTTTTCATTCTAGACCAGGATCTGAGTCAGAAAGAGATAACTACAGTATCATAAAAATAGGCCTTGCCCCAAAAGGAATGGTGGTAGTTTGGGTTATGGGAGCAGGTCACCAAGTTGAAGTAGCTCGATTTCAGGCTCATGAAACCATTATAGACTCAAAACTTATTAGCAAAGACGAGAAGTATATGTTTAAAGAGGATTATGCTAAAAGGGCTTTAACATACGACGGTACTATATCTAAAGATATTCGAGAACAACTTGAGCAATATGGCTACCCACCACCAGAGGTTTATGAGGACTATCGTGAAAAATACAACTGGAAACCAAAAGTGATTTTACCCGAAGGCAGTAAAATAACTTCAATGTATATTAAAATGTGTAATGGAGAAATGGAAGACCCTTATGATTTGCCCATAGACCAAAAAAACAGGGCAATTCCTTTCTCTTTTCAAATTTTCTGGTCAATAGGCAATGGTAAACAAGAACAAGAGTTTGTTTCTAGAATAGCTTTTACAAACGATAAAGAATATTGGGCTAAATATCTTGAAGGGGGAGAAAATGAAATTCCAGTAGATTTTGATAAAAATCAAATCAGAAAATTGTTTAAAGAAGATCTGGATAAAAATAAGACTATAGAAATGATTATAAAAATTGATCCTAATGTTGAGATAAAATCAGAGCGAGTTACTGATTTATATTTAGAACAAGATGGAAAACGATATGAGATAAAAGAAAAGGCAACACGAACAGGTAAATACGAATAGTTATGAGCGTTATATTTGGACATTATACGCCACCTAAAAAAGAAGATGAAGTTACGGAACTAACCATCGGTATTTTTTTTGATGGTACCAATAACAATAAAAACAACACTAATGCCAAAGAATATTATGATAAAAGGGCTAGGGGCGAAAAATTAACCCCTGAAGAAACCATTTCTGCAGAAGCATATCGAAAAAATGGACAAGGCAAAACCAGTAGTAGTTATTATAATGCCTGGTCTAATGTTGCACGGCTTCATGATGCTTATCCTACAAAATTAGCTGTATATGTTGATGGTATTGGTACTGAGTCTGAAAAAGGAGACTCATTGTTAGGAGCTGGTTTTGGAACAGGATTTATTACTAGTGGTACAGGTATATTTGGAAAAGTACAGGAAGGATGCAAAAATCTAGCTGTGAATTTAAAAACAAATGGCATTACCAAAATAAAAATACTTAAGTTAGATGTTTTTGGTTTCAGCCGAGGAGCAGCAGCAGCCCGAGTTTTTTTGGATGAAATTGAGAAGAAAGCAGATCGATCGGCTGTTAAATTTAAAAATAGCAGAGGTTATTTGGGGTATTATTTAGCCAAAAATAATATCACGGTAGATGTGGTAAGAATTCGTTTTTTAGGTCTTTTTGACACAGTATCTTCTTACTCGCCAGGAATAAGTATCAATCCAGACTTTGATAATGATGCAACCGAAATAGAATTAAACAATTTATCTCGGGCAAAAACAATCATGCACTTTACCGCCGCTGATGAGCATAGAGCCAATTTTTCGCTTACCAAAACAAGAGTAGGAAAAGAAAGAGAATTTCCGGGTGTGCATTCTGATGTTGGCGGAAGTTACAATGATGGCGTTGAGCTAGTAGGGGTTATTGAGAAAAATTTTAAGGACGAATTAAAAGAGCTTTCAGAGAAACTGATAGCAGAGTCTTGGTATTTAAAGAACCAATTAGAGGTTTCTTTTTTTGGACCAAAGCACGAACTTAAAGGTACACGAGAATTAAGCAAAAACTACAGTTACATCCCGCTTCATTTTATGGCAGAATCAGCTATAGCAACACAAAAAGTTCCATTTAAGATAGAAAAAATAGAAATTGATAAATATAGCATTGCTAACGATGCCTTACTTATGCGGGTAAAAAAGCGTTTGCGAGAGTATGTTTTATATGATGGTGAGCCCTACACATTTAAGTGGTTTGGAGCAATTCATGAAAAGTATAAAGGGATAAAAGCTGGTGATAAACAATTTGTAGCTTACCAGCAAGAGTTACAAGAGCAAAAAGATTTACGAAAACTCCGTAATGAATATTTGCACTGGTCTGCTGACAATGGTTCTCTGGGTATGGAAGCAGCAAAAGATAGGATACGTAACAAAATTTAAATTATGGCAATCTACAAAATTTGTAAAAACAGAAAAGTAACGGTTAAAAATGAATATACTTTAATCGTAGGCGGTACATTAACAAAAATATCAAATCAATTTAATATCGAAGCTACAGAAGAAAATCTGACTTTAATTTCGAATAAAAAAATAATCGCCCTTAGCAAAAAGTAGTAAATTTTAACGTATAGATTATAGATTATCGAAATTTAAGATTGTATTATACCGTTATATCTTATTGGTAGATTTCCCTACCAACACTATAGATTATTAATTTAAAGTAGATTTCAAAATTGGTACGTTAATTTCCCTGCCAAAGAAAGATTTTTTTAATTGCAATCAAAGTGTATTTTTGTGTTAATCAAATAACATAAAAATGACTAAAAATATCTTTGCAGCTGCTTTGTTGATTTTTTCAATATCAGGCAAAAGTCAGAACCTGAAGTTGGATGAAATCATGAAAGGGGATTCATTTGTTGGTGTTCAGCCTACAAATCAACATTGGAGTTTAGACGGAAAAAAGGTTTACTTCGATTGGAACCCTAATAATGAGCTAGGTTTAAGTACTTATTTCTGGGAAAAAGGGATGACAAAACCAGTACTTGCCCAACCAAAAGAAGCGGCTTTTTCGCAATTGGATTTTAAAAGAAACCTAACATCCGATATTGTTTATTATATAGATAAAGGAGGATTATATTCTTATTCTATAAATAATAAGGTTTCAAAAAAAATATTCCAGCAATCGAATCCGATTTCTAATTTAGAACTGGGCTCTGAAGTTGGAATTTTATTTTTTCAGCAAAATGATAATTTATTTAAGTACAATGCCAAAGAAGGGACGATAGTACAGATCTCAAATTTCAATAGTGGAGATAAAAAGGAGAAAGAATCAAATAAAGATTCTTTTTTGAAAACGCAGCAGAAAGAATTATTCCAATTTATTAGAGATAAGGAAGCTAAAAAAGAATGGAATACAGCTAAAAAGAATAGCATTAAATCTGATTTCCCTAAAGAATATTACTATGGTAAAAAAGATGATTTTGCAAGTCTTAAAGTAAATCCAAACGGAAATTTTGCAACATTTAGTTTAATCGAAAAATTAGATGTTAAGAAAGAAACAATGGAAGTTTTTATCACTGCCGATGGGTATAACCAATCTCCTGAGACGAAAGAAAAGGTTTCTATAGATAATTTTGTAAAGACCAAATTCGGAATATATTCAGTTGCTAAAGATTCCGTTTATTTTGTGAATTTTTCTAGCTTAAGCCATATTCAGGATGTACCAAAATATTATGATTCGTATGAAAAGCTTAAAAATAAAGAGAAGTCAGATAAACTAATAACGGTTCAAGCTCCGGTTTATAATGCAAGTGGTTCATTGGCTATAGCCGAAATAAGAAGTCAGGATAATAAAGACAGATGGTTAATTAGTCTTGATTTAGACAAAGGTACTTTTCAGGAAATAGAACATCAGCATGACGAAGCTTGGATTGGCGGACCTGGAATTCCGTCTTATGATTTTGATTCAGGAACTTTAGGATTTCTCTCGGATAACGAAACGATTTACTTTCAATCGGAAGTTACAGGATATTCACATTTGTACACCTATAATTTAAAGACTAAAAAGAAAATACAACTTACTAGTGGTAATTGGGAAGTAAGAGATGTGACTTTATCAAAAGATAAAAAGACATTTTATTTAACTACAAATACAACGCATCCGGGAAATAGAAATTTCTATAAATTGGCTGTAGCCAATGGTATTTTAGAACCTATTTTAACAAAAGACGGTGCGCATGAGGTAAGTTTATCTCCAGATGAGAAAACGCTATTGGTACGTTATTCTTATAAAAATAAGCCATGGGAATTATTCATAGGAGAAAATAAAAAGAATCCTGCATTACAACAAATAACGTCTTCGACTACAGAGGAATTTAAAAAATACCAATGGAGAGAACCAGAGGTAATTACATATAAGGCGCAAGATGGAACTACCGTTTATGCGAGATTATATACTCCAAAGGCAGAAAAAACAAACAAGGCTGCTATATTATTTGTTCATGGAGCAGGATATCTACAAAATGCACACAATTATTGGAGTAATTACCATAGAGAATATATGTTTCATAATATGTTGACCGATTTAGGTTATACTGTTTTGGATATTGATTATAGAGGAAGTGATGGTTACGGACGTGATGTAAGAACTGGAATATACCGTTTTATGGGTGGAAAAGATTTATCGGATCAAATAGACGGAAAGAAATATCTAGTAGATAATTACGGAATTGATGCTAATAGAGTAGGGATATATGGTGGTTCTTATGGTGGTTTTATCACTTTGATGGGAATGCTTACTACTCCGGGAGAATTTGCTTCTGGAGCTGCATTGCGTTCTGTTACGGATTGGGCACATTACAATCATGGTTATACCGGTAATATTCTTAATTTTCCTGAAACTGATCCAGATGCATACAAAAAAAGCTCTCCGATTTATTTTGCAGATAATTTAAAAGGAAACTTATTGATGCTTCATGGTATGGTCGATGATAATGTAGAATATAAGGATGTTGTACGCATGTCTCAACGCTTTATAGAACTAGGTAAAAAGAATTGGAGCCTTTCATCATTCCCGGTAGAAGCACATGGATTTAAAGAAACGTATTCTTGGATTGATGAATATGATAGAATCCTGCATTTATTTAATGAGACACTATTAAAAAAGTAATTATTAGTTACAGTTTACAGTCGCAGTTTTCAGGCTGAGACTCAAAGTGTGACTGTAACTATAAAAGAGTACCCCTAAAAAAAGAATCTGAATAGATTCTTTTTTTATTTTATTTAGTTTTAAATTTGCATTCGTAAAACAAGAAACAACACAACACAACAAATAATAATGAGCAATACAATTACAACTACTAATTTTAATTTTCCTAATCAGAAATCGGTTTATCGCGGAAAAGTTAGAGAGGTTTATAATATCAACGATGAACTTTTGGTTATGGTTGCTACTGATAGACTTTCGGCTTTTGATGTAGTTTTACCAAAAGGGATTCCGTATAAAGGACAAATCTTAAATCAGATTGCAACTAAATTCATGGAGCTTACTAAAGATATTGTTCCGAATTGGTTAATCGCAACACCAGATCCAAATGTTGCAGTAGGTCATTTATGTGATCCATTCAAAGTAGAAATGGTAATCAGAGGTTATGTTTCTGGTCATGCAGCGCGTGAATATGCGGCTGGAAAAAGAGAAATTTGTGGTGTGGTTATGCCAGAAGGATTAAAGGAAAACGATAAATTTCCAACACCTATCATTACTCCAACTACAAAGGCTGATAATGGTGAGCATGATGCAGATATTTCGCGTGAAGCCATCCTTTCAAGAGGAATTGTGTCAGAAGAGGACTATTTGATTTTAGAAAAATATACTAGAGCATTATTTCAAAGAGGAACCGAAATTGCTGCAAGTCGCGGTTTAATTTTGGTAGATACTAAATATGAGTTTGGTAAAACTAAAGAAGGAGTAATTGTTTTAATTGATGAAATTCACACACCAGATTCTTCTCGTTATTTTTATGCAGAAGGATATCAGGAGAGACAAGACAAAGGTGAAGAGCAAAAACAATTATCAAAAGAATTTGTACGTCGTTGGTTAATCGAAAATGGATTTCAAGGACAAGAAGGACAGCAAATTCCAGATATGAACGATGCTTATATTGAATCTGTATCGGAACGTTATATCGAACTATATGAAAATATTCTAGGAGAAAAATTCGTTAAAGCTGATATTGATAATATCGATCAACGTATCGAAAAGAATGTAATCGCTTATTTGAGTAAATAATATTTTACTCAAAATAGATTTAAAAAAAGTAACCCCACAATTTAGATTGTGGGGTTACTTTTTTTAGATTATTGTGGACCTTCTTGAATAACTTTTAAATTTTGAAGACCAGTTTCGAGTTGTTCACCCAGTATTTGATCTATATTCATAAACGCAAGCATTAAATTCATAGGATAGGGAGATCGACCATCAAACCCCCATTTTACTTTTGTTTGAGCAGGAGTAACCTCTTCAGTTGTCATATAGGCCCTATCAGTAGATTCCATAGGAGCTTCAAAACGTAATTCATATTCCAATCGCTCGCCAGGTATAATTTTTTTTATTTCCTGTTCGCCTTTACCTACGTTTTTATCGTTGCTATTCCAGCCAAATACTGCGCCAACTGTTCCGTCTGTACCCGAAAACGTTTTTTTCATTGCAGGGTCTAATCTGGCCCATACGCTAAAATTGTTTTGGTTTTTTAGATACTTAATATAATTAAATACACTGTCTTTTGGTTTATTGATAGTGACTTCCCTCTCTACATGAAATTCATTTGGTAAAAAAAGAGCTACTATTAATCCTAACATTACAATACTTAAAAGCCCGAGAATAATTTTTTTAATAACATTCATAGTTTTATAGTTAAGTGGTTTATAATTATTTTGATTTTTTGAATTGTGTCTCATAACAACTTATCCATTCGGCAACAGAGATTTTTTGTACAAGTTCTGCTATTAGGTCAAAAGGAATTTCATCCATTTTTTTAAAACGAATACAACTCTTTCCCATATCTAGTTTTTGTTTGGTGTGTTTGGGGTATTCAGTAACAAACCAATCTAATAAATCTGGTTTTGCATAAATTCCCATATGGTACAACGCTATAAAGTTTTTTTGAGATGCTATATTTATAAATGGCAAAGGGAGTTTAGGATTACAATGATAGCCTTCAGGATAAATAGAATGAGGTACAAGATAACCCAACATTCCATAGCTTACTTCTTCTGTAAATCCTTTGGGAATATTATTAAGTATTGTTTCACGAAGTTTAAGAAAAGGGAGCTTTCTTTCTTCAGGAAGTGATGATAAATATTCTTCGATTGTTTTGGCAGACGATTGCATCTTAAGTTTTTATTGTAAAGTTAAATAAAATTTAGTGTTGTGAATTTTAATTGGTTATAAAATTAAAGTGCTGTTTTTTAATTTTTTATTACAAATAATGCAACCTTTTATTTTTTTTGTACGTCTTAGTATTATGAGGTAGACTATTTTGGATTAATTAAAATTTAAATTTAATTTTTCAAGAAGTGCTATTCCAATTAAAATTATCAAGAGATCAATCAAAAAATAATCATTATGAAAAAGTCAATCGTTTATTTAGGAATTGCTTTAATCGCTTTTGCAAATACAGCGTAGTAATTTGGAGCAAAGATTAAAATAAGAAAAGCAAAAATTGCGATATAGTTCTGTAACATTTAGCTTTTTTGTGAGACTTATAATTAGCAACGTATTTTAAATTTATAAGTAAAGTAGACTACTTTATGTAGTATAATGTTATTTTAATTTATGTAGCTGTCAAAGAATTTGAAAGAATTCTTAAATCATCAATCAAAAAATCAATCAAATCAATCACCATGAAAAAATCAATCGTTTTTTTAGGAGTCGTTTTTATGGCTTTAACTCCCGTTGTCCAAGCTTCAAGTAGGAGTACAAGTTTTAATTTATTAAATACTGAAAAATGTATCGTACAGGGATATGATCGAAGCCCTCTTAATGTCGCAATTAGCAAAGGAGATATAGAAACAGTAAAGAAATTTATAGAATATGGTGCGAGTGTCAATAAAGTACTAGACGGAATGTCTCCGTTGATGGCCGCAGCTCGTTATAATAAAGTCGAAATTATAAAATTTCTTGTGTCAAAAGGAGCTGAACTTGAGACTGAAAATGAGAAAGGGTACACAGCATTGAAGTATGCAGAAGTATCAAAAGCAAAAGAAGCTATTGCTTTTTTAAAAACTATTCTAAAAAAATAATTATTCTTTCAAGTTTATCAAAAGACCTCAAATCTTTATTTTGAGGTTTTTTTGTTTACAAGTATCGTAAATGATTTAAAATATACTTTTACTCTATTTGATAATGAGTAAAAAAAGATGAATTATATAATTATGTAACATTTAATTTGTTTACGTGACTTATCATTATGGATATCTCTTTTGTATGAGGCAATATTTATAATAAATTATCAATCTAATCATCAATCTAATCAATCATCATGAAAAAATCAATTATCTATTTAGGAGTAGCTTTAGTTACTTTTACAAATGTTGCACTAGCTTCAGATCATAAACCATTTAGTTCTGACATGCATATCAGTGTTGATGTTAATCCTTTAAATACTGCCATTTGTAAAGGGGATATAGAAACCGTTAAAAAACTTTTAGAAAACGGTGCAAGAATAAATAAGTTTTCAGGAGGTTTGACTCCATTAATGACCGCCGCCCGTTATAACAAAGTCGAAATCATTCATCTCTTACTTTCTAAAGGTGCTAATCCTCATATTACTGCCGATAATGGATATAATGCCTTAAAATTTGCAGAAGTTTCAAAAGCTGTAGATGCTGTAGCAATTTTAGAAAAATATTAATCAATACTATTTTCTTAATTAAACACCTCAAATCTTGCCCTTAGATTTGAGGTTTTTTCAATTTATAAAAGTTCAAATTTTTTTAATTTACTAAGTATTTAAGTGTTTGATATATAATGTTTTATTTGTTTTAGAAATAGTGTAACATTTTATTTATTAATGCGTCTATATAGTATAGTTGTTCTTTTTTCAAAACAATTATTTAAAATTAAGGGTCTAATTTTAAGCTAATGTTAATTATTAGTTAAAACAAAGTACCTTGCAATACATAATACCAATTTTAAATATATATTTGTATAAGAATTAATAAAGATTCTAAATCATCAATCATCAATCAAAAAACAATCACCATGAAAAATTCAATCGTTTATTTAGGAATAGCTTTAGTAGCTTTTGTTAATGTTTCTTTAGCTTCAAATCCAGCTAAAAATTTATTTGTTAATGACAAAACTTTAGTTTCAGTAGTCTTTGATTCAGCTCCTTTGAATGCAGCTATAAGAAAAGGAGATATTGAAACAGTTAAGAAGTTTATTGAATATGGAGTAGATGTCAATAATACTTCTGACGAATTGACTCCATTAATGACTGCAGCGAGATATAATAAAGCTGAGATTATAAAACTTTTGCTATCGAATGGGGCTGATAGTACAATAAAAAATGAAAAAGGTTTTACTGCATTAAAATATGCAGAATTGTCTAATGCAACTGATGCGGTTGCACTTTTGAAAAAAGCTTAAATAAGCCTATTATAGTTAGTAAAAATCCCCGCAAATCAAATTATGATTTGCGGGGATTTTAGTTAAAATTAGTTTTAATTTTATTTGAAATATGAAAAAGTCTCTTCATTTTCAATTTTCAACAATGATTCGTAGATCAATTTAATTACATTCTCAACATCATCACGGTGAACCATTTCTACAGTAGTATGCATGTATCTTAACGGAAGCGAAATTAATGCTGAAGCAACACCACCATTACTGTATGCAAATGCATCGGTATCTGTACCAGTAACACGAGAAGATGCTAAACGCTGAAACGGAATTTTATTAGCTTCGGCAGCATCAATTATTAGCTCACGCAAATTATTTTGTACAGCAGGAGCATAAGTAATAACAGGTCCTAAACCTATTTTTGTGTCTCCTTCAATTTTCTTTTCTATCATTGGAGTTGTCGAATCGTGACAAACATCTGTAACAATAGCTACATTAGGCTTGATGGTTTTGGTAATCATTTCGGCACCACGTAAACCTACTTCTTCTTGAACCGAGTTTGTGATATACAATCCAAATGGCAGTTTTACTTTATTTTCATGTAGCAAACGAGCTACTTCAGCAATCATAAAACCTCCCATTCGATTATCGATAGCACGGCAAACAAATTTGTTTTCGTTCAAAATCATGAATTCATCAGGATAAGTGATAACACAACCTACATGAACTCCCATTTTTTCAACTTGTTCTTTGGTTTCACAACCTAAATCAATAAAAATATTGCTGATTTTTGGGGTTTCTTCCTTGTCGCGTAATCTTGTGTGAATCGCTGGCCATCCAAAAACACCTTTAACGATTCCGTTTTTAGTATGAATATTTACTCTTTTTGATGGTGCAATCTGGTGATCAGATCCACCATTTCTTATTACATATATTAATCCATCATCTGTAATATAGTTCACATACCAAGAAATTTCATCAGCATGCCCTTCAATAACTACTTTATATGGAGCATCTGGGTTGATAACTCCTACAGCAGTTCCGTATGTATCGGTAATAAAAGTATCAACATATGGTTTTAAATAATCCATCCAGATTTTTTGACCGTCACTTTCGTAACCAGTAGGTGAAGCATTATTAAGATAGCTTTCTAAAAAAGTAATTGAAGCATCATTTAAGATTGATTTTGTACTCATAAAAATATTTTTTTTGCTAATTTATAAATTTGTATTTCATATACTTTACTGACGTATTTAAAACATTACGTGAGTGAGTAATCTGTTTTTTAGTCAGTATTTAGGTAAGAAAGAGTTATTTCTCTTGTAATTACAGTACCTAGAATATAAAATATATAGTAACAAAAGTAAACTTAATTTTCACGAAAGACAAACAAGGAGAATTCAGTTTTTGTTAAGTTTAAGGAATAAGCAAATTTGCTCAACGAGTAGCAGTCAAGATTAGAATTATAAGAAGCGCACTGTGATTTATTTTAGTGAAATTTAGCTTTAAATTTTTTGAGACGGAAATTTTCAGACTTTATAACTTTTCCTTTATCAGTAATCATTAGAGAACTGTATTCAGGGAATTTTTTAAGTAAGAGCAAACCTTCTTTTTTTCCGAGTACCATTATAGAAGTACTTAAACCATTTGCCATTTCAGCATTAGGTCCAAAAATTGTTACACTGCATAAGCCAGTTGCAGGATATCCAGTTGCAGGGTTTATGATGTGAGAATAGCGTTTACCATCAAAAACAACAAATTTTTCATAGCTTCCAGAAGTTGTTACAGCTTCTTGTTCTAAAGGTACAGTAGCTAAGAGTTTTTCAGGATTAAACGGATTGGTAATTCCTATTTTCCATGGGGTTCCATTTGGTTGACTTCCCCAAGTACTCATATCTCCTGATCCATTTATGATTCCAGCTTTGATACCTTTTGCCAGCATCATATCGCGACACTTGTCAGCGGCATAACCTTCTCCAAGTGCACCAAATCCTAATTTCATTCCTTTTAATTTTAGGAATATAGTAGAATTTACGGAGTCTAAAATGATATTTTTATACCCCACTTTTTCTACCGATTTTTTAATGTTTTCCTCCGTTGGCATTTCAGTCATTGATCCGTCAAATTTCCAGATTCTCTCCATGGCAGCAAAACTGATATCAAATCCACCATTTGTTATTTCTGATAAACGGATTGCTCTTTGCGTCAACTCAAAAACTTCACGATCTACTTTTACAGGTCGAATTCCTGAATTTTGACTTACTTCAGAAACTTGAGAATCTGATTTCCAATCTGAAATTAAATTTTCAATTCGTGTAATTTCAGCAATAGATGCATCAATATTTTGCTCAGCAGTAAGAGAATCTTTTGCAACAATTGTGATGTCAAAACGACTTCCCATAAGGAGCGTAGTTCTTTTTCGTAAAACTTGCGCATTGCTATAAAAGCTACTAGTTAGTACAAAAAGTAACAAAAGTTGCTGTATGAAATTTTTATTAACTGACATGTATAGTGTCTTTTAAGTACGGTTAATAACAATCCGTTAATAACTGTCCATTATTTTTAAAATCTAGTATACTTTTGGATTGCTTAGAAAGGCATAATGCATCAAGAGCCATTTCTACATCTTTTTGCATTGCCAACGAACCGCAAATCATTATAGTACCACCTTGTAATAATAATTCAACAAAAAAGGCAGCATCACGATTTATAAGATCCATTACATAAATGTGTTCTGCTTGACGTGATAATGCTAAATGAAAACTATGAAGTTGTTGCTTTTCAATCATAGTCGCAGCAAACTTTTTATATCCAGAAACTGTTTCTGTTTCCATTCTGAAGCCACAATATAAATGAGTTTCAGTTTTTATCTTGTTTTGTTCAATCATTCCAAGGAAAGGAGCAATACCAGTTCCATTTGAAATAAAAGCCACTTTTGGAGATTTTTTAGGAAAGTGAAAAGCTTGATTCTTAAGAATTCTCGCTTTGATGCTATCGCCAGGTTCAAGATTATTTAAATAAGTAGAACCCAATCCATGTGAATGCAGTTTTACAACTAATTGCACATTGCCAGAATGGTTTCCGATAGAATAGAGGCGTTCTCTATTATCATTTGCAGGATAAACGGCTAATAAATCACCAGAAACAAATTTGGTTCTGCTTCCTGTCTGTAAAGTAAGTATAAAAGTATGTTCAGAATCAGAAACAGGAGTTTTGTCTAATACTATTAATTTCTGTAAGCCTTTTGGAACTTCATTATATAAGGAAGGCGTTGGAGATAATGGAATTCCAGTTTTAGTACTCCATAATCTAACCCAGTTTACAAATTCTTCTGCAGATTTATCATTTACAGTTTGTACTTCTAATAAACGATTAGCCCAATTTTGTTTTTCTAGTAAAGAATCAATTTCAAATGCAAAACCGCAATAGTTTGGATAGATTTTTGAACCAAACCCGACAACAGAAAATTGAACTTTATGTTCTTGATTGTGTTTTTTTAGAATGGATGTAAATTTATCTCCATTAGAAGGAGCGTCTCCTAATCCGTGTGTTGATGTGAAAATGATGATATGTTCTGCTTTCGGAAAAGTTTTAAAATTATTCAATTCGGTCATGAAAACTTTTTCACCGTTTGCAATCAATTGTTTTTGAATCGCACTAGCAAATCGCAATGAACTTCCGTTTTCTGAACCAGCCAATAAGATAAATTTGCTTTCCTCAGCTTTGCATTTATTTTTGATTCGGTTTGCTCTTCTTTTTAAGGTCATTGCAAACCCCGAATAAATAAAAAACAAAATGTTTAGACAAGCAACTGCTAGAATTATTGCCCAAACTGCATTGGTTTTCCCAGTATGTAGATTAAGGCTTAAAAGAGCCAATTGCGATCTCATCGGAGAAAGTTTCTCTGTTACTACAGCGCCAGTTACCTGATTAACTTCGATTTCTCGATCATTTAATTGAATGATATAATATTCTTCTGGATCATCAGAGAAAGGGAATTCTATTTTTTTAACATCAGATAAAAGAGTTTGTTTGAATATTGATGGAGCATCATTTTTTTGTTCCGCAACTGTTATTGATTTTTCGAACTGATTATTCTCTTTGTCCATGAAAAAGTTAAACCTTTCCAATGTTAAATAAGTTCCAGTGAGTGCAATAATTAAAATCGGAATTAAACTCCATCTTCCTAATATGATATGATAATATTGAGAAAAATAATCTTTAGTTACTTTTGAAAAGAATTTACGAACTCCCAACTGTCTTTTAACAACAAGAACAAAACCCGAAATTGAAATTAAAAAAAGTAAAAATGAGATAATTCCAACAAAAAGACGGCCTGTTTCTTTTAAAAATAAAGAACGATGAAAAGCAGTAACCCATTGAATGAATTCAGTCTTTTTTAAAGGTTTTCCTAACTCTTTGGCGGTTAAAGGATCAATGTGCGCATTAACGTCATTTCCGTCTTGATCAATAGCCTGCAACGTTACAAACTGATTATGATCTACAGTTAACTCTGTAATTTCAGGATATACCTTTTTTAAAATAGGTAAAGTCTGTTCTAAAGTTATTGTGTCAAAATTTGTTGCTCGATAAGGAAGCGTTTTTTCTTGTACAGCATCAACGGCCAAAACGATACCTGTAACAGATGCAATTAATAGAAACAAAGAAGAAAACAAAGCCAAAGCCAAGTGAGAGTAACGCCAAAAAGAAAGAATCATTATATGCTATTATATTTTATTTAATCTTACGTAACGGATGTATCCCTTACCTTCTGTTTTAGTAGCTAATCCTTCTGTTGTTAGAGGGATTTCTAAGTCGTTTACATAATATTTTTGATCCTCAACAGCACTTTCAAATCTTAATTTGTATCCAGAATTGATTTTAGAATTTTCAATTTCTATCGTGGTAATGCTTCTGTCTCCGCCTGTTACAGAGGCACCCGTTTTTGCACTAATATTATCAGATGGTTTTTTAGAATGAAATTTATTCCATTCTTTTAGAGTGTTGTACCATTTTTTATCATCACCCATTACATAAAGTGTTTTTTCATATTCTCCTTTAGCATTGATAAGAGAAACAACAATATAGGCTCCTTCTCCCATATAGTTTGACATTTGAAGCATGCATTTGTATTTTGAAGCTTGTGCAGAAGCTTGAAAAGATATTAGGCAGATAAGGGCTCCAGTTAGAGCTATTTTAAATATTGATTTCATGATGTAATTGTGTTTGTATTATTCAATTCCTAATAATGCGATCCTTTATTGTTATTTTAAAGAATCGCAAAAAGAAGTTATTATTTTAAAAATTCTAAAGAGACGTTATTTTTCGTCAAAGTTTCATTTTCTTTTGCTAAAGCATATGCACTTTCATCAAATTCAGTTTGAATATCTTTTTTTGCACCAATAGACAATAAATATTTCAATATAGAATCGTCTTTAGAGACCATTGCAGCTTTATGAAGTGCTGTTAAGCCATCTTTGTTTTTTGCATTTACGTCAATATTTAAAGAAGCTAATTTCTTTAATAATGTTAAATCATTTTTAACCATTGCAATGTGATACAAGGTACTTCCATCCACTTGTGGAGTTGCTAGGTTCAATCCTTTATCTTGAAGTAATTTTATTTTAGCATCGAAAGGATCTTTTGCTGAAGCAGCTTCACGACTATTTTGCGGACGGTATGATTGTACTAAATAAAAGCCTAAATTATTTCCGTCTTTATCTTTAACTGCAACGTCAGCTCCTTTTGCTAAAAGAATTTCAATAGCTTCGGGAGTTCCTGATTTTACTGCAAATGTTAAAGCAGATTCCCCTTTATTATTTTGTGCATTTAAATTTTTTACTACCGGAAGTAATTTTTCTAAAACAGCAGTATCTTTTGCCGAAGCAGCAATCATTAATGGTGTATTTCCGTCTTTATCGGTTTTGTTTGCATCTACGCCTTTTGCCAAGAAATATGTAACGATTTCAGTTTGGTTAGGTTTAGCTACTAAAAAGTGAAGAACATTTTCTCCAGACTTTGTTACAGCAGTTGGTTTTATCTTAACTTCTTCAACTAAATATTTATAAGCTTCAAGAGAAGTTGCTTCTCTACGAGCTCCTTGTGCTGCAATAAGAAGTGCATTATCATTAAACTTAACTCCTTTTTCTAAAAGTTTCTTTAAAAGAGCAACATTTCCAGATCTAGCTGCGTAATTAAAAGCAGTGTTTCCTTCGTTATCAACGTCTTTTAATGACATTCCTTTAGTCGCAAAATAAGTTGATAATACTAAATCTTTATCATTAGGAATTGCCATTAATAATAAATTAGCTCCATCTCTATATTTTTTCTTTGGATCAATACCTGCTTTGAAAAAAGTGTCGTATAAAGCTGTATTAGATTGTCCGTTGCTAGCAGCGAAAACAACTGGTGTTGCACCTTTACTATCTTCAAGATTAATATCAGAACCTTTTGCAATAAGATATTCTACAAGTTCGATATTTCCTTTGTTTGCCGCCCAATGTAAATAAATACGACTGTCATGAGTCATTTTATTTACTGGATTTCCAGGCTGTTCTAAAAGGAATTTTATAGTAGCTATTGGAGCATCATTGTTAATAGCTAAAACAACTGGATCAAAAGCATTTTGATTGGGCTGAGACGGGTTGCTTCCTTTTTCTATTTCGGCTTTAACAGCACTTACATCTGGTGACGTTTTCCAAAATGATTGTTCTAGTAAGATGTTTTTTTGCTGTGCACTAACAAATAAAGTAGCAGCTAATGCTATAGAAATAAAAAGATTCTTCTTCATATTTATGTATTTATTGTTTATTGATTTTTGACAAGATTTGTTTTTTATTAGATAGAAATAACTTATCTATTTAGAATAAATAAGAATAGAGCAAATGTAAATATTAATATCTTTAAATCAAGTTTAATTTCTCAAAAAATAAAAATAATTGGAACTTTAGATTTATATTATGTTAAATATGCTTTATACATTTTATTGTCTCTTTTTAGTTATGGTTTTATCTATTATTGATGTCAATCAAAGACTATAAGTTACATTCTGATCTTTTTATTGAAATTATTTCTATATAATTGGTAAATGAATTTTTTATGTCAAAGTAGGGATAAAAAGAAGTAGAGGTTATTTTCTAATTATTGTAAGCTAGTTGTTTTCAGATATAAACTAGCTTTTTTTGATTCATATTTGGAGGCTAATATTATTTTTTAAACTGTTAAGTTGTTGTATATTAGTTTTATATGATATTTTTTTTCTAAAATATAAATTTGGTATTACAATTGTATATAAATGTATAATTTTACATTCAAATTAATAACTCAATGAAGTTTAGAACCTATTTATTTTGCTTTTTTCTAGTGTGTTTTGTTGGTCATGCTCAAATCGATAAAAATAATCCCCAACAAATGGGATACGTTTTAACCGAAAAGGATTCTATATTAAATGATACAATTCAATTACCAGAAATTATTATTTCAAAAGAAAAGCTTGATCCTGAGGCTCAAAAACAATTTTTAATTTTACAGAATAGAGTTTATAAAACATATCCATTTGCTAGATTGGCTTCGGATAGATTAGTTGCTCTTAATAAAGGTATGGCTCGTTTATCTTCAAATAGAGAAAAAAAGAAATATTTTAAAATTGTTGAAGATTATCTTAATAATGAATTTGAAGGGAAATTAAAGAAGTTATCTCGTAAGCAGGGGCAAATATTAGTGAAGCTCATTCACCGTCAAACAGGAACGACTACATTTGAGTTAGTAAAAACGTTAAAAAGTGGATGGAAAGCCTTTTGGGCTAACACTACAGCTAATGTTTTTGATATTAGTTTAAAGACTGAATATGCTCCTTATGAAGTTAATGAGGACTATTTAATTGAAATAATCTTAATTCGTGCTTTTGAATCAGGAAGATTACAATATCAAGCACCAGCTCATCCAGTTGATTATAATGATCTTAGTGAGCGCTGGCAAGAAAAAGCAAAAGAAATGAAGGCCATAAAATAGCTTTATTTTTTATTAAAAATTATGAGAAGACCTATCAAATATGTTTTGATAGGTCTTTTTTTATAGCGTTATTTTGATTAGTAAAATAAAATCCTTTTTAAATAACTTAAATCTTTTAATTCTCATAATTTAATATAATAAATCTTATAATATAGGTTTTTGTAGAATTATTTTGTAAGTTTAATCTTTATTTTGTTTTTTAGAAATAAGTGTTAATCAAATAGTTTTCAAAATGAAGAAAAAATTACTTAACCTAATTATGATGTTTTTAGCTATTTTGGGATGGTCACAAAACATTTCAGAAACTGATTTTTCTATTACTATAAATGGAAATAAAATTTCGACTACTGAAAATTTTAAACAGCAGTTTATAGAATTAAAAAAGAATACAAGTAAACGACAAAGACTTGATAAGGAATATATTTTGTTGCAATTTATAAGAATACCTTCAATAGATGAGCAACAAAAATTGAAAAAACAAGGAGTCACTTTGCTTAGCTATTTATCAAATAATGCTTATTATGCTACAATTGAATCTGATTTTTATAGTAAAAGAAATGTGTCTGATAATATAAGAAGCATAATTGCGATTGATCCAAAATATAAATTAGATCTAATGCTTGCCAATAATACTATTCCAGATTATGCTTTAGAGGAAAATGGAGTTAAGGTAGTAGTAAGTTATTTCAAAGGAGTAGATTCAAAAGTTATCTCAAATGATTTATCAGGTTTGTTTGTGAAAAACATAAAAATTGAAGAACCATTTAATCAAATTTATCTGCAGGTTTCTAAAGATAAACTAGAAGATATCGCAAAAAAATATTGGGTACAAAATATTGAATTAATTGCAGCTCCTGTTGAAAGTGATAATAAACCAGGAGTAACTTCGCATAAAGCAAATGTTTTGGGATCTACTATTTCAGGTTTAGAATATGGATTAACAGGAAAGGGAGTGAAAGTTGGTGTTTGGGATGGAAATTTAGAGAACCATAAAGATTATACAGGGAGAGTAATTAATAAGGAGTATGAATACAATTCATCTCATGGCAGTCATGTAGCAGGAACTATTGGTGGGGCTGGTTTATTAGATCCTAGAGCAAAAGGGATGGCTCCAGAAGTACAAATGTATGGATGGAATTTTAATACCCAATCAAATGGTTTATCGGTTGCAAGCGAAAGATTAAAATCAATTGCAGAAGATGGAATTGAAATTACATCAAATTCTTATGGAACAAGTCTTACTTCTGGCTTTAGTACCTATAGATATAATGGATCAGATTATGGTGATGATTTTGTTACCGCAATGAACCCTTATCTTTTAAACATATATTCTAATGGAAATGCTCAAACTATATATCCGGGAGGATTTAATACTTCTACAAAAAATTCGAAGAATTCATTGCATGTTGCAGCAAATAATCCAAATGATCAGATTAGTGGTTATAGTAGTTTTGGACCAACAGTTGATGGACGCTTGGTACCACAAATTGCAGCAGTTGGGAGCAATGTGTATTCATTAGATTATAGTAATTCCTATCAGTTCATGAGTGGAACTTCAATGGCAACACCAGGAGTAACTGGTATAGTTGCTTTGTTATACGAAAGATATAAAGGTATTTATGGAGAGAAACCATTAGCTTCATTAATGAAAGCTTTAGTTGCTAATACCGCAAAAGATGTTGGGAATCCAGGTCCTGATTATAAATATGGTTTTGGAAACATAAATGGACTAAGAGCAGTAAAAGTATTAGATAAAAAAATGTTTTATACCGCTTCTGTTGCTAATGGAGAAAGCTATGAAGAAAAAATTATAGTTCCAAAAGGATTGGTTTCACTTAAAGTAATGCTTGCCTATTCTGATCTTCCAGGGACACCAGGAGCAGGATCAATTCAGGTAAATGATTTGGATATTAAAATAGTAAAGGATGGAACAACGATTCTGCCTTGGGTATTAAATCCAACAACACCAGAAGCAAATGCCACTCGTGGAATTGATAGAATGAACAATATTGAGCAGATAACAGTAGACAATCCTACTGAGGGAATCTATAAAATTATAGTTACAGGTACAACAGTTCCTTTTAACAATCAGGAGTTTTCAGTGGTGTATGATTTTGTGACTCCAGGATTAGTTCTTACCTATCCGATAGGTGGAGAAAAATTTAATCCAGATACGACTGAATATATTCGATGGGATTATGAAGGAGATACTAAAACGTTTACCATTGAGTATTCTCTAGATGGAGGAATTAATTATCTAATACTCGCAAAAGATGTTCCATCAGTAGCAAGAAATTTTGAATGGAAAATACCAACTGGGATAGTTGCAAATGCTAAAATAAGAATAAGCGCAGGTACAAAAGTAGATGTTTCCAAAGAAGTATTTACTATTATTACAGAACCTAAAAATTTAGTTATTGCACCCTCAGTATGTGGCACTTCATCTTATAAAATGGATTGGGATCCTATTGAAGGAGCAAAATATGAAGTTTTAAAAATGAACGGTTATAAATTTGATGTTGTAGCAACTGTTACAGAACCGACTTATATATTTGATAATCTTGCTGTAAGTGAGGATAATTGGTTTTCTGTTCGTACAGTAGATGGCATTACAGGAATAGTTTCTGAACGAGTTCGTGCCGTAAATGTAGAGCCAGTGTTTCAACCAGTATTAAATGCTTTAAAATTGCCGTTTCTGGAGAATTTCAATAATAGAAAAGCAACCAATTATGTTATGTCTAAGGGAGTTGCTGGAGGTATTAAATATGAATATATCAATGCAGAACTATTAGATGGTGTAAAGATGGAAGGCTCAAATACAACATCTACCTCTTCTTGGGTAGAAAGTACAGCAATAGATGCATTTGCAAATAATCCAGATTATATAAAAAAGATAGCATTTTGTGATATAGATGCAACAAGCCTTGCTGGAAAAAATATCCGAATGAAGTTTAATTTATTATGGAATAGTGTTGGACCAGTCAATAAAAGTTTTTTTAGAGTCCTGATAAATGGAAATCTTGTAAATAGCCATGAAAATAAAACGGATTATGGAGGGACACAATTATCAGGTAATACTGAATTAACCTATGATTTATCAGCTTATGCAGGAACTACATTTAGCATAGTATTCGAAACAGTTATAGATAATAACTTTATTGTAGTGAATAAAAAGAATGTTTACAATTTAGTTTTTGTAGATAATATTGCTATTTACGAAGCTACGTCAACTGATTTAGAATTAACTTCATTTATTCCAAAGACTAGCTTAACAGCAACAGAAGTTGTAAAAATAAAAATCTTCAATCATTCTCCAGTTGCTATAAGTAATATTCCAGTTTCTTATAAAATAAATGATGAAGAAGAAATAATTGAAACAATTCCAGGGCCTATTAGCTCATTAGCAGAAATAGCTTATGATTTTACAAAAGCAGCTGATTTCTCTGCTCCAGGGCAATATACTGTTGTTGCTAATGTGAATTATATAGGGGATGAAGTAATAAAAAATAACACAGTTACAAATACATTTTATAATACTGGTACAGATGTTTTGATGGGATCTGTCGCTAGTATGACAACTTGTTCGGCAGTATTTACAGATGCAGGTACACGTTTTAATAATTATCCAATAGGAGTTACGCAAATAATAACTTTTAAGCCAGAAATTACTAAGAATAGTATAAATGTAAATTTTACTGATTTTGATCTCGAGATGGGTTATGATTTTTTATATGTTTATAATGGTTCATCTATAACAGCTCCATTGTTAGGTGCATTTACAGGAGCTGACTTACCAGAATCTTTGACTTCAACGGCAAGTGGAGGAGAATTAACCTTTAAATTTGTTTCTACTGATTATGTAAATAGAAGGGGTTGGATCGCAGCTATTAGTTGTGTTACAAAACCACTTGTAAATGACGCAGGTATAGTTTCTGTAATAACTCCAGAAATTCTTGGTAAAAAATCAAGTACACACAACATAACAATTAGAGTTAATAATTTAGGGTCTGAAGCATTAACAGACCATCCAGTATTTTATCAGGTAAATAATGGAACAAAAGTTACTGAAACAATTCCTGCTATTCCAGGATATTCAACAGTTAGTTTTACGTTTAATGCCAAAGCAGATTTATCTACTGTTAATGCTGAATATAAAATTAAAAGTGGTGTTGATATAGCAGATGATAATAGTGCTAATGATGTAATCGAAAAAACTGTATATAATAAAAATGAACTACCAGTTCACATTAATACAGATGGATATGCAATATCTAAATTGAAATGGAATGACATTGTAAATACTTCAGGAACTACAGCATATTCAGATTTTAAGAGTATAAAAATCCCTGTATATGCTGGCTTTACTTATCAGCCTGAGGTTACAATTAGTAGAACAGGAGTACCAATTACTAGAGACCAAACAGCAAATGCAGGTGTTTTTACAATGATTGTTATTGACCTAAATGGTGATGGTAACTTAACAGATGAATTTTATGCAGGTAATTTTTGGGTAAATACATTACCTGCTTCGACATCACCTGCGATTAAGTCAACACCAACAGTGCATTATTTTAGAAATAAATCCTCATTAGTAGGAGGTTTAACTATTCCGTCAGGTACAAAAGCTGGTGAGAAACTAATGCGTATTATACATATGTATCGTTCGCCATATGAGTATTTTAATGTTAATCTTGGACCAACTATTGATGGAGTAACAACTTCTAATGAAGATTTTGAAATAGAAGAATATACAATTGATGTATTGCCATTTACTGTAGCAGATGCAAGTGTAGAGAGAATTGTAACGCCACTTAAGTCAGGTAAGAAACCAGTTTCAGTGGAAGTAGTGATACGTAATTATTCGAATACTCCAATTACGAACTTCCCAATTGCCTATAAAATTAATGGAATCAACGAAGTAGTTGAAACTGTAGTAGACCCTATTGCATCTAAAGCGACTGCTAATTTCACATTTACTACAAAAGCAGATTTGAGTCTTCCAGCAGATTACACAATCGATGTTTATACTAAATTGAAAGGTGATACAGATGCTACAAATGATTCTAAATCAGTAACAATAGCACATGTTCCAAATTATGCTACAAACGTTACAGGAACTTTTGATGGATTAGACGATTTTGTAGTTATTGATGCTAATCCAGCTTTAAATCTTACTAATAATTATACATTCGAAGCATGGGTTAATCAGAAGGAACCAAGTATTTTAGGTAGAATATTAGATAAAGGTACAGTGCTGTTTTTTATACATAACACATCTAGTCTTAGCATTTATAAAGAAAATAGTTTAGTACTTTCTATAACTACTGCCAAAGGTTCTTATGTTATAAATACGGGGCAAAATTCAATTAAGCAAAATACTTGGCATCATATTGCTTATAGGGTAAGTAAAACCAATATTTATAAAATTTATATAGATGGAGTTTCGGTTCCTTTTACAAGCACAGGCATAGCAGGAGAGGCAAGTTCAAATGCAACATCATCTGCTTATATAGGAAACAATGCAGGTTTAGCACGTGGCTTAAATGGGAATATAGACGAAGTTCGTATTTGGTCAGGAGTTCGTACTCTAGCAGTAATAAAAGGCAATGCAATGAGAAACTATGTTGGAAATGAACTAGGTTTGGATGCCTATTACTCCTTTTCTGAAGGAGATAAAGAGTTTGTTCATGACTCCTCAATATATGATAATACAGCTGTTGTGAAAAATGCTGATACAAATGGCATAGGAGAGGGGAAATTTTGGAACGTACCAGTTTTATTGCAAAAACTAGATTTTATAAATCAACTATCATCATCATATGATGCAACTACCAAAACATATACAATTTTATTAAAGAAAGGAACTGATGTAGCTACTGCTGTTGCTAAATTTTCATTGGAGATGCAAAGTATTGCAAAAATAAATGGGATAACACAAATAAGTGGCAAAACAAAAAATGACTATACAAATCCAGTGATCTTTACTGTAGAAGGTGTAGGTTTTAATGCTGGAATTAATGAAGTCTATACATTAAAAATTATAAGTAATTTAAAAACGGAAAGTAAGTTACTATCTTATGATTTTAAAACAGCTTCTAATCCTGAGTTAACTGAAGAGATTAATACAGAAATAGTTGGTAATAATGTTACTAAAACTCTTCCTTATGGGGTTAATCTATCTAATTTAATTGCAGATTTTACTGTTTCATCAGGAGCGGAACTATATATAGATGGGGTGAAACAATTAAACTCAAAAACGACTTTATTTGATTATACAGATAGTTTTTTAGTAACTGTAGTTTCAGAAGATAAGTTTTCTCAAACAAATTATACAATAACTTTAGATGCAAAGAATTCTGAAACCAATGTTATATCTTATTCGGTAGCAAACCAAATAGGAGCAAGTATAATAAATTCAGATTTAAAAACGATACAAGTTTTTGTTAATAACAACGCCAATTTAAGTGCTTTAATTCCAAGTTTTCAAATATCCGATTTTGCATCATTGCGTATTGGTACTATTAAACAAGATAGTGGAGTCACGGAATTAAATTATACTTTACCTGTGGTATATAATGTAATGGCACAAAATGGTACAATCGAAAATTGGATAGTAACAATTGAGAGAGTCAGACCGACAATCATACTTAAGGGAAATACAGTTGTATATTTAAACAAAGGATGTCCGTATATTGAAGCAGGTTATACTGCTAAAGATAATTTGGATACGGATATCAGTGAGGGAGTCACGGTCTCAGGAACAGTTGATATAAATACGGCAGGTCAATATATCTTAACTTATAAGATAAAAGATCTATTGCAAAATGAGTCTTTAGTGACTCGTATAATAAATGTATCAACATCAGTTTGTGCTCTGGAAGTAGATAAGAATGAAATCGATGGATTTGTAATTTATCCAAATCCAGTAAAAGAAGGAAAGGTATATGTACAGACAGCCTTTACCGGTATAAAGAATATTGTGATATCTGATATGGCAGGAAAAATTGTTTTTACAATTGAAACAGAAAATAGAGAATTAAATATTCATAGACTACCATCAGGAGTTTATATTATGAATGTAGAGCAGGATGGTAAGGTATCAACTCAAAAACTTATTGTTGAATAAATAGATTGCATAATGTGATTTAATAAAAAAAGTGGCTACTATAATTATAGTAGCCACTTTTTTTATTAAATCACTTTTTCTAATCCAAGATTGCTTTTTAAATATTTTACTTTTTTTTGATTTTGTTAAAAATGAAAATATTTTTTTTTGTTATTTTTCTCTTGTGTTTGGTGGCTTTTATGTATTTATTTAACAAACTAATTTTGTTATCGTTGTTTTTTTATGAATTTATTTGTAGGTTTACTCTTTAGTGGCTTTTTTTTAACTTATTATTAATCAAATATTTTTGTAAAATGAATAAAAAAATACTTAGTCTTATTGCGATGTTTTTAATTATTTCAGTGGCTGCACAGAGTATTCCTGAAAATGATTATTTTATTTCTATAAATGGGAATAAAATAGTGACGACTGCTAATTTTAAACAGCAGATTAAAGAAAGAAAAAATAGTACCAGTAAAAAGCAAAGCCCTCAAACGGAGTATACTTTGTTACAATTTAAAAAGATCCCATCTGAGGATGAGCAGCAAAAGTTAAAAAGACAAGGAGTAACATTACTTAGTTATTTGTCAAATAATGCTTACTATGCTTTAATCGAATCTGATTTTTATAGTAAAGGGAATGTGTCTGATAATATAAGAACCATAATTACAATTGATCCAAAATATAAATTAGATCAAATGATTGTAGATCAAATTATTCCGGATTATGCTTTACAGGGGAATAATGTAAAAGTAGTGGTTAGTTATTTTAAAGGAGCCGATAGTGAATTGATTTCGCAAGATTTAGCCAATTCATTTGTAAAAAACATCAAAAAGGATCCTTTTTTTAATCAAATTTATTTAGAAGTTTCTAAAGAAAAATTAGAAGAAATAGCCAAATTTAATTGGGTTCAAAATATTGAATTAGTTCCTCCACCTGTAGAGAGTGACAATCTTCCAGGTTTGACTTCGCACAAAGCAAATGTTTTAGGATCTGCTATAGCAGGTCTAGGATATGGATTAACAGGAAAAGGGGTAAAAGTAGGAGTTTGGGATGGGAATCTTGAGCCACACAAAGATCATACAGGAAGAGTAATAGCAAAAGAATACGAGTCTAATTCATCTCATGGAGAACATGTTTCGGGAACTATTGGAGGAGCAGGTTTATTAGACCCAAGAGCAAAAGGAATGGCTCCAGAGGTAAAAATGTATGGATGGAATTTTAATACTCAATCTAATGGATTAAATAATTATCAAGAAAGAGTATTATCTGTTCAGCAAGATGATATAGAGATTACATCAAATTCTTATGGAATAAACCTTACTTCAGGGTTTAATACGTTTAGATATAATACGGGAGATCGTGGAGATGATGATGTAACAGTAGCATATCCTTATCTTCTAAATATTTATTCTAACGGAAATGCGCAAACGGCATATCCAGGAGGATTTAATACATCTACAAAAAATTCAAAAAATGCTTTACACGTTGCTGCTAATAATCCTAATGATTTAATTAGTAGTTATAGTAGTTTTGGCCCTACACTTGATGGGCGTTTAGTGCCACAAATTGCTGCGGTTGGTACCGATGTGTACTCATTAGATTATAGCAACTCATATCAGGTTATGAGTGGAACCTCAATGGCGACACCAGGAACAACAGGAACAGTGGCTTTACTTTATGAGAGATATAAAAATATCTATGGTACAAGACCATTGGCATCCTTAATGAAAGCTTTGGTAGCAAATACAGCCAAAGATGTTGGTAATCCAGGTCCAGATTATAAATACGGATTTGGTAATCTTAACGGATTAAGAGCAGTTAAGGTTATTGATAAAAATATGTTCTACACAGCATCAGTAGCTAATGGAGCAACTTATGAAAAAGATATTGTAGTTCCGGCAGGATTAGTTACGTTAAAAGTAATGTTAGCTTACTCAGATACTGGTGCAACTCCAGGTGCAGGTTTAGTTCAGGTTAATGATTTAGATATTAAAATTGTTAAAGATGGAGTTACTACTTTACCATGGGTATTAAATTCAACAACACCCAACGCAAATGCAACAAGAGGGGTTGATAATTTGAATAATATCGAACAAATAACCTTAGACAATCCAGCTCCAGGAACTTATAAAATCATTGTTACTGGTACAAAGATACCTCTAATTCCTACTCAGGAGTTTTCAGTAGTATATGATTATGTAGTTCCAGAATTAATTCTTACCTATCCAATAGGTGGCGAAAAATTCAATACAGAATCCACAGAATATATCCGTTGGGATTATGAAGGAGAACCAAAGCCCTTTACTCTAGAATATTCAATAGATGGAGGGATGAATTATGTAATAATAGCTAAAGATATTCCATCTGCAGCGAGAAATTTTGCTTGGAAAGTTCCAGCAGGAATAGTTGCTAATGCTAAAATAAGAATTAGTGCAGGGACTAAGGTAGTCGCTTCTAAAGAAATTTTTAATATTATAACTGAACCTAAAAATCTAGTTATTGCACCAGCGGCATGTGGAGTTTCTTCCTATAAAATGGATTGGGATCCTATTGCAGGAGCAAAATATGAGGTATTAAAAATGAACGGGTACAAGTTTGATGTTGTAGCTACAGTTACTGATCCTACATATACATTTGTAGGTGTAGCGGTAGGTGATGACAACTGGTTTTCTGTTCGTACTGTAGATATTGCAACAGGTATTGTTTCCGAACGAGTTCGTGCGGTAAATGTAGAGCCAGTTTCTCAACCAATTTTAAACGCCGCTAGTTTACCATTCCTTGAGGAATTCACTGATAGAAAAGCAACAAATTATGTTTTTTCTAAAGGAAGTACAGGAGAGGTAAAATATGAGTATGTAAATGCTCAGTTTTTAGATGGAGTAAAAATGGCAGGATCAGAAGGTACAGCTTCGGCTCCTTGGGTAACAAGCCCAAAGACTAATGTGGCATTTACTAATAATCCAGATTATATCAAAAAAGTTACTTTTTGCGATATCGATGCAACTAGTTTAGCAGGAAAAGCATTAAGGCTGAAATTTTTTTTAGAATGGGCCAATGTGACTCTGGCTGGAGTTGATAAAAATCTTTTTAGAGTTACGGTAAATGGAATTCCAGTATTAAGCCACGAAAATCAAGATGTATATGGAGAAACTGCTTCATATAGTGATAAAGAATTAACTTATGACTTATCAGCTTATGCAGGAACTACATTTAGTGTGGCTTTCGAAACAGTAAGTGATAACGATTTTGTAGCAACAAATAGTGGCAATGTATATAGTGCAATCTATATAGATAATGTTGAAATTCTTGAAGCTACAGCTACCGATCTGGCATTAAATTCATTTACACCAAACACAGGATTTACTACTACAGAAACTGTACAAGTAAAAGTTTACAATAACTCTCCAGTAGCTGTTAGTAATATTCCAGTATCGTATAAAATTAATAACGCCGTAGCAGTTGTAGAGACAATTGCAGGTCCAGTTAGTCCATTAAGCGAGGTGACTTATAATTTTACTCAAAAAGCAGATTTTTCTGTGCCAGGTGTGTATACAGTAGTAGCTAATGTAAATTATCCAGGTGATTTAGTCTCAGATAATAATACATTAACAAAAAAGGTTAATAATACAGGTTCAGATGTAGCGATGGGATCAGTTGCTGGTTTAATAACCTGTGCTGCTACTTTTACAGATAGCGGAACTCGTTATGGAGATTATGCAGATAACCTTAATCAAACAATAACTTTTAAGCCAGCTACACTAGGTGCTAGCGTTAAAGTAGATTTTAGTGCCTTTGATGTTGAAGCAGACTATGATTATTTGTATGTATATAATGGGGCAACAAGTGCAGCTACTTTAATAGGGGCTTTTACAGGAAATACGTTACCACCATCATTAATATCTACAGCTACAGGAGGAGAGTTAACTTTTAGGTTTACTTCAGATGGTGGAGTAACTGAAGCAGGATGGGTTGCAGCAATTACTTGTGTAGTCAAGCCAATTGTGAATGATGCGAGTATTGTTTCTATAGTAACGCCAGAAGTTATAGGTAAAAAATCTAGTGCACATAATGTAACTATTAGAGTTAGTAATTTAGGACCTGCTCCTCTAGCAAATTATCCAGTATTTTATCAGGTAAATAATGGAGCGAAAACTATCGAAACAATTGCAGCTATTGCACCATATTCAACTGTAAGCTTCACATTTGATGCCAAAGCAGATTTATCTACTGTTGATGCTACATATATAATAAAAAGTGGTGTCGATCTTGCAGATGATAATAGTGCAAATGATGTAATCGAGAAAACAGTATATAACAAAAATGATTTACCAATTCATACCAATACTGATGGATATGCAATATCTAAACTAAAATGGAATGATGTTATTAATACTTCAAGTACTACAGCGTATTCAGATTTTAAAAGTATAAAAATTCCAGTATATGCAGGATTTACTTATCAGCCAGAAGTAACAATAATAAAAACAGATACCCCTATCACGCAAAATCAAACTGCTAATGTAGGAGTATTTACTATGATGGTAATAGATTTAAATGGAGATGGTAATTTAACAGATGAGTTTTATGCGGGGAATTTTTGGGTAAATACAACGAATACATCAACATCACCAGCGATTCCATCAACAACAAGTACACATTATTTCAGAAACAATTTAACTTTAGTTGGAGGTTTAACTATTCCGGTAGGTACAACTGCGGGTGAAAAACTTATGCGCATTGTACATATGTATCGTTCGCCTAACGAATATTATAATGTAAACCTTGGACCAACTATTAATGGGCTTACAAGTTCAAGATCAGATTTTGAGGTAGAAGAATATACAGTTAACGTATTGCCATTTACGGTAGCAGATGCTAGTGTTGAAAGAGTTGTTGCTCCAATTAAACCAGGTAAAGCACCAGTTTCAGTTACGGCTTTACTTCGTAATTACTCGACTACACCAATTACAAACTTCCCAGTAGCATACAAAATTAATGGAGCAAACGAAGTAGTTGAAAATTTCACTGGCACAATTGCTGCAGGAGGAACTGCTAATTTTATATTTGCAACAAAAGCTAATTTAGGAATTCCTGCAGATTATACAATCGATGTGTATACAAAATTAGTAGGAGATACAGATGCTACAAATGATTCAAAATCGGTGACGCTTTCACATGTTGCAAGCCTTTTAACAAACGTAACAGGAACTTTTGATGGAATAAATGATTTTATAAAAACAGATATTACCCCAGCATTGAATCTTACTAATAACTATACATTCGAGACTTGGGTTAATCAAAAGCAACCATCGGTTTTTGGAAGACTTTTAGATAAAGGGACTGTCTTGGCTTTCATACATAACAATAGTAGCTTATCTATTTATAAAGAAAATAGTTTAGTGATTTCTATAACTACGCCAACGGGTTCTTATGTTATTAATACAGGAGCATATACCATTAAACAAAACACTTGGCATCATATTGCCTATTCAGTAAGTTTAGCTAATGTTTATACAGTTTATATAGATGGAGTCTCAGTTCCTTTTACAAGTACAGGTACAGCAGGTCCAGCTAGTTCAAATACAACTGCTGCTGTTTACATAGGTAATAATGCAGGCTTGGCTCGTGGTCTAAACGGGAATATAGATGAAGTGCGTATCTGGGAAGGAGTTCGTAATCAGGCTACAATTGTTGCAAATGCGATGACGAAATATTTTGGTAACGAAGCTGGACTATTGGCATATTATTCATTTTCAGAAGGAAGTAAGGAATTTGTTTTCGATAGTACTTTAAATGATAATACAGCATTAGTAACCAATGCAGATACAAATGGACAAGGAGAAGGTAAATTTTGGAATGTTCCGGTTTTATTACAAAACATTCAATTTGTAAATCAACTTTCGTCATCTTATGATCCAGCTACTAAAACATATTCTGTATTATTAAACGATGGAGGAGATGTAACTAATGGAATCATCAATTACAATTTAGGGATGAGAAGTATTGCGAAAATAAATGACGTTACACAGGTTAACGGTGTTACTCCAAATGACTATACAAACCCTGTTACACTAAAAGTAGAAGGAATAGGTTTTAATACAGGTATTTCTGAAACCTATACTATAAAAGTAGATGTTGATTTGAACAGCGAAAGTAAGTTGCTCTCTTATAATTTTAAAACTGTTTCAAATCCAGAGTTAGTTCAAGATATCAACACAGATATAGTAGGTAATAATGCGACTAAGGTGGTTTCTTCTGGAATTAATGTATCAAATTTAATTGCAGATTTCACTGTTTCGCCAGGTGCAGAGCTGTATATAGATGGAGTAAAACAATTAAACTCAAAAGCTGTAGTGTCGGATTATACAAATAGTTTTCTAGTTACAGTAATTTCAGAGAATAAGATATTTCAAACAAATTACACAGTAACATTAGATGCAAATAACACAGAAGCAAATCTTATAGCATACTCAGTAGCAAATCAAGTTGGAACTAGTATAATTGATCCAGTTTCAAAAACGGTAAAAGTTTTTGTTAATAACAATGCTAATTTAAGTGCATTGATTCCGAGTTTTCAAGTGTCCAATTTGGCAACATTGCGAATAGGGACTTACATACAAAATAGCGGAGCTACGATATTAAATTATACTTTACCTGTGGTGTATAATGTAATGGCACAAAATGGTACAATCGAAAATTGGACAGTGACAATCGAGAGAAGTAAACCAATAATTACACTTTTAGGCAATACAGTGGTTTCTTTAGATAAAGGATGTCCGTATATCGAAGCAGGTTATACTGCCAAAGATAATTTAGAAGCAGATATTACAGCAGGAGTTTTAGTATTGGGAACAGTTGATGTAAATACACCAGGTCAATATATTTTGACTTATACAGCAAAAGATGCTTTGCAAAATGAATCTATTGCTATTCGTATAGTAAACGTATCTGGAACAGTTTGTACGTTGGGAGTAAATACAAATGAAATCGATGGATTTGTTATTTACCCAAATCCAGTAAAAGACGGAAAGCTATATGTACAAACTACGTCTACCAATACAAAGAATATTAGAATATCTGATATGGGAGGAAAAATTGTTTTCACAGCCCAAACAGAAAACAAAGAATTAAACATTCATAACCTACCAACAGGAGTTTATATAATAAATGTAGAGCAAGATGGTAAGACATCAACTCAAAAACTTATTGTAGAATAAACACATTGCTAGATTAAGTTATCTATAAGCGGCTACTATATATAGTAGCCGCTTTTTTTGTGTCCTATATGGTAGGAGTAATATTCTATTATTAATATATTAAGAGAAGTTTTTTTGGGAGTACTTTCCTGCTATCCGCTCCAATCTTACCCTTTTTAAAGGAAAAAGGCTAAGGATTTCCTCTTTTATCAGGGCTAGGGTGTTCGAAATTTGCTGAATCAGCCAAATCAGCGAGAAACAAAAATGCGAAACCCCAGTAAAACCGAGCGGAAACAGGAGAAGAAGATGTTAGTAAGTAGAAAAAT